>NZ_CEVIVC010000001.1:128467-149536 GCF_982290645.1 Protofrankia sp. CiP1_Cm_nod4 | reverse complement strand
TCCCGCCGGACTAACCCTTCCGCAGGTGGTTACGCGTCAACTCGGTGAGTAGCATGATCGCGCCGATCACGAACGCGAAGAAGACCAGGACGGCCTCCCAGTGGGCGCCGGCGGCCAGCACGATGACCGCCACGACGGCCAGCACCTGCAGCACGTGCTGGGCCCACCATCTGCGCAGCAGCAGCGCCGCGAGCGCGGCCAGGATTGCGGTGCCCACCCCCAGTGCGAGCAGGTCCTGCGGCTGTACCTGCTCGGTCGTGCGGACCGTGCCCTCGCCGAGCCGGTCGCTCAGGTCCTGCGCAGTGCGCTGGTCGGGGTCGCCGGCCAGCGCGTCCATCCCGGCCCACAGCGTGGTGAACCCCACGATCAGCCAGCACACGACGGCCACGCCGAGCAGCGCCGGGAAACCGCCGGGCCGACCGGCCGCGGCGCTTCGCACGGTGTCCCCGCTCGCTCCCGTCGGGCTGCTTTCCGCCGGGGCGCTTTCCGCCGCTGCCTGCGGCCGTTCCCCGCCGACGCGGTCGGGACGCGGACGCGGCCGCGTGGCCGGGGTGTCACGGTGCCGGGGTGGAGCTGCCATTGCCGTTCCTTTCCTCCGCCGAGGAACGAAAGTAACAGCCGGCCATGGCGCGGTACCGGGTGAAGTATTCCTATCGAGGTATCTAAACACCCCGCACGAGCGATGAGACGCGCGCCGGGCCGCAATAGCTTCTGTGGCCTGGCACACGATACGGGCCGCTGACCAAGCCGCTGTTCCCCGTCTACCGCGATCTTGTCGAGGGCAAGGACGCGGTGGTCTCCTGAAAGCCCGGAAAGGCGCGAGCTGATGATGAGGAAGGCAAGGGCCACCAGCCACGGCCCGGACGGCGTCAACGGCGTCAACCGAGGTCACACCGGAGAGATGACTGACATGCGTATAGTGATCAACCGCAGCAGGTGCAGCGGCCTGGGTATGTGCGAGTCGATAGCCGAGGACGTGTTCGAGGTCCAGAAAGACGGCACTCTCCGTATCCTGATCGAGGACGTCGACCCCGCCCGCCGTGAGGAGATCCAGAGCGCGGTGGATGCCTGCCCGACCGAGGCGCTGAAAATCGTCGACTGACAGCCGCGCCGGTTCACTGCGCTGGTTCGCCGCGCCGGTCCGCCGTCCGGGTGCGCGTAACCCCGCGGGCTGGCGGCGACGCGGCCCGCGGCGGGAACGGGCCGCCGGGACGCCCGTCACCAGTGCCGGGACCTGCTGAAGCGCCGGGCGGGCTGAGCCCGGCGGGGAGCCCGCGCGGCCGGTCACGGCACACCGGTCACGGCACACCGGTCACGGAGCAGGACGGCGCCGCGGACGTCGTCCTGCTCCAGCGCGTGGCCGGCTCTTCCGTGCCGGCGGTGACCTGTGTGCCGGCGGTGACCTGGCGGCGATGGACGCGGCACCCGGCCCGTCCCGCCCGCGCCGCCTCGCTCGCCGACGCGGCCCACCCGGCCGTGAAGGCACGGGAGACGTTAACCAGGCCCGGCCCACACGCTCGGCGCGGCCCGTGGCCCGCGCGGGCCTCATGGGCCCATACCCTGGAGGAGCATCCTTGACAGGGAATCCAGGACGATTGCCCGTGCCCCCGGCGAGCGGGGGACGGCCATATTGACCGCAGGCTTCCTCGACCGGGGCTGACATGCCGCGGGGTCATGCCGCGGGGCCATGAGGAAGGACACGATGACGTCGAACGGGAGCGGAACCGAGGCGGCGGCCTCACGCTACGCCGACTACGCCGCGCGCAGCCGGACCACCCAGCAGCACATCCTCGACGCCGCCGTCCAGGTCCTGATCGAGTCCGGCTACAGCGGCGCCTCCACACTGAAGATCCAGGAGCGCGCGGGAGTCAGCCGCGGGCGGCTCCTGCACCAGTACCCTCACCGGGACGCGCTCCTGGTCGCGGCCGTACAGCACATCGCCGAGGTGCGGATCTCCTCGACCCACGATCCCGCCAGCTGGCCCCGCTCGCCGCACGACCGCGTCGAGGCCGCCGTCGACGCGGTGTGGTCGACCTACCATCAGGGCTACTTCTGGGCGGCGACCGAGCTCTGGCTGGCCGCACGTTACAACGCGCGCCTGGCCGAGGCGCTCGTGCCCAGGGAGTCCGCCCTCGGCAACGTGATCAGGGCGGAGATCGACAAGATGTTCGGGCCCGAACTCGTCCGGCGCCCCAACTACACCGCTCTTCGCGAGATGCTCAACACGAGCATGCGCGGGGTCGCGCTGACATACTCCTTCGACCCGCGCGACCCGCTCACGGATCCCCACCTCAAGGTGTGGAAGTCACTGGCCCGCCGGGAGCTCGGACTCGACACCTGACGCGTGCGGGACGACGCTTGGCGCATGCAGAACATGCAGAACATGCAGAACATGCAGGACCATATATGACATGCAGGACATGCAGGACAAGGCCGCATGTAGGGCAAGGCGGGGGGCTCCTCGCCCATGCCGTCCACCGTCGCGGCCCACACGGGTTCATCGCCGGCCTGCGGGCGCGTCGCCGTGTTACCCGCGCCACGGCACACTTGCGAAGCGGCGGTCGTGGTCAGGGCCGGCCGGGAGGTCACTCCGGCGCAGCTGCGCGAGTTCCTCAGCGGCAAGGTCGCCGAGTGGTGGCTGCCGGAACGCCGGGCCTTCGTCGAAGGGATCCCGCGTATCTCCGTCGGGAAATTGGATAGGTGATTGGATAGGTGAACTGCGCGGCTGCGGATCCCGCTGTTGCCCGGCTCGTCCGTCCCGCATGCCGACGCGGTGGATGTTCCCTCCTTGGAGAGGGCAACAGTCCCCTGGCGAGAGATGCGGCCCGGCGCGCGGAAAGGCAGGATCTGTTCCCGGTACGCTGCCCGGCCCGGCTGTTCCCGGCGGCGTGCGCACCGGATATTCCTGGTCGGCACCGGTACCACTGGAAGGGCGCACTGGAAGTGCGTACCAGAAGGGCTCACCAGAAGGACGTGGTATGCCCTTCGGGGGATGTGGTATGCACGTTTTTGTTCGACGGGGCGCGTGCCGTACCGCGGAGATCATGATGGGCGAAGAAATTTATTCCGTATTCAGTGGCGGCCTGGCTTCAGATGGTCTGGGGCGACCGGCCCGGAACAGAAGGTGATCAGACCATGACGTCTTCCCGCCCGCGTCTTGTCGTGGTGGGCGCTTCCCTCGCCGGTCTGCGCGCCGTCGAGGCCGCGCGCCGCCACGGCCACGACGGCCCGGTCACACTGGTCGGCGCGGAGGAGCATCTGCCCTACGACCGGCCGCCGCTGTCCAAGGCGTACCTGGAGCCGGGGGAGCCGCCCGCCGTGGCGTACCGCGACGAGTCCTACCTGCGCGAACAGCTCGGTGTCGAGCTGCTGCTCGGCCTGCCCGCGAGCGCGCTGGACACCGAGGCGCGGACCGTCCTGGTGGGGGAGCGCCCGATCGGCTACGACGCGCTCGTCATCGCCACCGGCGCGCGCGCCCGCCAGCTGCCGGCGGGCGAGCGGCTTGCCGGCGTGCACACGTTACGGACGCTCGACGACGCGCTGGCGGTGCGGGCCGCGCTCGACGCGGGCGCGCGGACCGTGGTCGTCGGCGCCGGGTTCATCGGCTCCGAGGTCGCCTCCGGCGCGCGCCGGCGCGGGCTGCCGGTGACCATCGTCGAAGCACTGCCCACCCCCCTCGCCCGGGCGGTCGGCACGCGGATGGGGGCCGCCTGCTCGGCGCTGCACCAGGCGCACGGCACCGACCTGCGCTGCGGCGTCGCGGTCGACACCCTCCTGGGGAACGGCCAGGTCGAGGCCGTGCGGCTCGCCGACGGCACGGTGCTGCCGGCCGACCTGGTCGTGGCGGGGGTCGGGGCGAGCCCGCAGACCGACTGGCTGGCCGGCTCGGGCCTCACGATCGACAACGGTGTGGTCTGCGACGAGACGCTGTGGACCGGCGCCCCCGGCGTCTACGCGGCCGGCGACGTCGCGCGCTGGCCCAACCCGCTGTTCCCCGGGCACATGCGAGTCGAGCACTGGACCAACGCCGCGGAGCAGGGCACGCTCGCCGCCACGAACGCGCTGAACCCCGACGAGGCCAAGCCGCACGAGAGCGTCCCGTACTTCTGGTCGGACTGGTACGACCACCGGATCCAGTTCGTCGGCGTGCCGCGGGCCGACGAGGTCCAGGTGGTGTGGGGCAGCGTCGACGAGCACCGCTTCGTCGCCCTCTACCGGCAGGGCGACCGGCTCACCGGCGCGTTCGCCGTCAACGGGATACGAGAGATCATGAAGTATCGGATACAGATCGGCCGGCGTACCTCCTGGGCGGACGCCCTGGCGTTCGCGGCCGGCCGGCCGGCCGCGGCACCGGCGTCCACGTGAACGGGCTGGGCCTGCGGGTCAGGGGCGCAGCGCGTGCAGCACCATCGACTGCGCCGTGGTGATCAGCGTTTCGAGCGGCCCGCGGTCGGGATGCCACCACTCGGCGGCCCAGTTGAGGGCACCGAGCACGAGCATGCGGGCCAGCAGGGGATCGACGTCGGGGCGTAGCTGGCCGCTGGCCTGCAGGGCCGCCACGAGCTCACGCCAGATGTCGTTGTAGGCGGACACCTCCGCGAGCGCCCGCCGGCTGATGGCCTCGGGCAGCTGGTTGGCGTTACGGATGATCGCGTGCGAGTAGGCCGAGATCTCCAGTTCGTGACGCAGGTGCGCGGCCACGGCGGCGGCGATCCGCTCGGACGGGGTGGCGTCGGACGGCAGCGCGGCGAGAGCCTCCTCGAGATGCGTCCGCATCGCCGCCGCGCCGACGAACATGACCTCCTCGATGAGGTCCTCGCGCGACGGGTAGTAGTAGTAGATCGCCGGTGCCTGCACACGTGCCTGTGCGGCGATGTCCGACAGCCTGGTCCCGCTGAAGCCCTTGCGGCTGAGCACCTCCGCGGCCGCGTCCAGCAGCCGGCCGCGGGTGCGCGAGGACTTCGGCGTGGTCGCAGCCTTCGGCGTGGTCGCCGTCCGTCCCTCGCCCCCGGCGGCGTTTTTTGCCACGGTTCAATAATAGGCTGCTCCAGCGCCGCGTCCCGCGGATGAGCCGGCAGCTGACGGTGCCCCGCCATCGGCCGGTGGCCAAGCCGGCGACAGCGCGGCGACAGCGCGGCGACAGGGTGACGACAACGCGGTGACAAAGCTGTGACGGGGCGCGGCTGTCGGAGACCGGGGTTCGTCGGGTGGGGTTGTTCCGGCGCGGCGGGCACGTGGGGGAGGGTGCGGCCACGCGCCCGCCGTGCGGTTACAGGATCTCGATGCTTGAGATCTTCCAGTGGCCGGCCTGGTTCTCCAGGATAAGGCCGAGGTGTGCCGGGCCGGAGGAGTTGGACTGCTGCGCCGACGCGCTCTTCGCGGCCTGGTCGGCCAGCACCAGCACGTCCGCGCGGCTGCCGTTGAGCGCTGTCACGCCGATGGCGCGGACGGTCGTGGTGACGGTGACCCCCCGGGTCGGGGCCTGCTGCAACAGCGGCCGGTAGAGCTGTTCGTACTGGTCGGTCGCGCGTCCGGTCAGGGAGTCCTTGGCGGCCTGCTCGGTGGTGGCGACGTTGCCCGGGTTGACCGTGAAGACCGTCTCCACGACCTTGCCGATGTCCTGGAGCAGGGCTGTCGTGGCGGCGGAGTCGACAAAGGCGTCATTGGTCGACACGGGATGACGGCCGGCCCGGTCCGCGTGCACGCCCAGCGCGACGGCCGCCGTGACCGCGGCCGCCAGGCCCGCCACGAGAGCCACGAGGACCTGGACGCGGGCGAGCGTGGGAACGGCGGGCGCGGGCAGCCGCCGCCGCCCGCCGCCACCGGGTGCGCCCGGCCCACCGGTGGCCGTCTCCAGGGCGGGCCCGTCCTGGTCCTCTCCGCCGGGGCTCTTCCCGTGGGGGGACGCCTCGGGGACGGCGGCCGCCTCGGACGCGTCAGGCGCACTGGACACGCCGGGCGTCCCGGATATGGCCAGCTCGGAGGTGGCCAGCTCCGATGTGGCCAGCTCCGGTGTGGCCACACCGGACACGGCTGAAGCGTCCGGCACGCCCTCCCCGGCCTTGTGATCGACAGCGGGGTCGACGTCATGGTCGATGTCGTGGCCGGCCGTGAGGCCGGCATTGCCGTCGCTGTCGCTGTCGTGCCGCTGTCGATGAGACGACCGCCGCCCCGGTGCGGACGGATGCGTGCTGGCCCTGCCGGTCCGGGAACGGTGAGCGGATGTCACAGGGGCGTCCTTATGATCATTGAGCGGCCGGGTGATGTCATGTCCCCGCCGGGAGCGTCTGGATGGAGCTGAGCTTCCAGCCGCCGGCTGTCCGTGTCACCTCGCCGGTCAGGCGGGTGCGCTCGGTGGTGGCCGGCTGTCCTTCGGGGACCGAGCGGATCTCGATGACCGCGATCACCTTGGCGGTGCCGGCGCCACGGTCGAACGCGACGAGGCCGCCCTGGATGAGCCGCGCGGTGCTGACGGTCCTGGTGTCGATGATCGTTTTGGTGATCTCCGCCCGTTCCTGCTGGACCTTCTCCTGAAGCGGGCCTGTCGAGGCGTTGGCCCAGCGGTCCAGGCCTTCCGCCGGCTGACGGTAGTCCACCGTGTTGAATATGACCATGCTGTTCTGCCCGGCGGCTGTCGCGGCATCGCGGTCGGCCGTGAACGCCGCCTTCGCGTTGTCGCTGGATCTCGCCTGGCTCCACCAGCGCGCCCCCTGCCAGGCGGACGCGGCCAGGGCGACGGCGAGCAGGCCCGCGAGCGCGAATCCCGCGATCAGGCGCACCCGGGGATAACGGGGCGCCGGGTCGTCCCGGCGGGCCCGGCGCGCCCGCCGCCGGCCGCCGGTGGGGCCGCCGGGCCGCGCCGGGTTCTCACCGGCCCCGGGGTGGCCAGCGGGCTGGCCCGGGGCCTGGTCCGCTACCTCTACCGGCTCCCGTTCCTGGTCCTGTACCTCTACCGGCTCCCGTTCCTGCCGGATGGTGGTGCCGCCCTCCGCGTCCTGGTCGTGGCCTTCGGCCTTCCCGTTGCCGGCGGTCCTGCGCGCGGTCAGTCGAAGCGCCATGACCGATGAGCCCTCCTGCCTGCCTGGCTGGCGACCGTGCTTTCGTACGCATCGGTCTGTTCAGCCGGTGTCGTGCCGACGCCGCGGCGTCCTCCGCCGGAGCCCGCCGTCCGTCCGGGGACAGCGAATCCTGAAAGTAGTCCGCTCCGCCCGTCAGTGGAATCTCTCTTGCGGAGAAGTTCCGCCCTTCTATGGGGTGACTGCCGACGGCGCGTGACGAGCCGCGGCATCGGCCGCAGCGGCCGTGGGAGCCGGGTGCCGAATCATCCGCGTGCCGGCGCGCGGGCCGGCTGCCAGGCCGCTTCCCGGTCCGGCGCGGGCTTTACGGCCCGTTCTCCCCGCCGGCCGGGGAGCCGGCGTTCCGGCTGTTATCCGGGTACCCGCTTCCGGGCCGTCGACATATTCAGCAGTTTTGTCAACAATAGTGATTGTTGTTTATTTGTTGATTGTCATTTACGGTGCCGTGTGATTTTTTGGCACCGTCATCCCGTCCCGTCACCCGTCTCATCACCTGTCCCGGCGCCGTTCAGCCGGCGGTGCCAGGACGGGTGTTCGCAGGGGAGACGCAGGTGGCGGGGTGTCGTCGGGGTGTCGTCGGGGTGGTGTCAGGGCATCGCCCGGACATCTGCTGTCATGGTGCATCCGGGGGTGGTGGGGCCGAGCCCCCCTGGTAGGGTGTGCTTTCCCCCTGTCCCACCCCAACGGGTAGGTCAATTCCTCCCCGGGGATGTCGCGACCATGCTCCCGCTGGAATAGGTTCATGGGCCAATAAAGATCCAATCCGTCTGGTGAATCTGGTACGGCGAGGTTCCGTACTCCGGTGAGTGCCTGAAAGCAACGGGAACCCGTTGACGACGGCACGGTGGGCCCGCGAGCACGATGCACCGCCGAGCTGATGCAGGGAGACAGATGACGCACCAGGTTGCGACCGGGCCCAGCCATCACCGCTCACGTTCCCGTCCCCTCGCCGCGAGTGTTATGACGAGGCTTCCACCGCTCCTTCAGCGCGTGGCCATCGACGTCGGGCAGAGCGGGCAGTTACTCGCGCAGCTGACGACCACGGCGGTACGCCAGCCACACGGGTACTGGGGGAGCACCCGCGACGAGATGTACGCGATGCTGCGCTTCTGCTGGCTGCCGTGCAGCCTCGCGGTCGGCGGCTTCACGTTCCTCATCGCGAACTACGCGTACGACCTGCTCAGCCTGCTCGGCGGGCAGAGCCGGATAGGCACCTACTTCGTGATGGCGAGTCTCCGGGAGATCTCGCCGTTCTGCACCGGGATGGCGGTCGCGGGCGTGATGGGCACGGCCATGACCGCGGACCTCGGCGCCCGGCGTATCCGGGAGGAGCTCGACGCGCTGAAGGTGCTCGGGGTCGACGCGACGCGGATGCTGGTGCTCCCCCGGGTGCTCGCCATCACGATCATGACGGTGGCCTTCACGATCATCGGTAGCGCGCTCGGCATCATCATGGCCATGATCTCCGCGACCGTGCTCGGCACGACGTCCGCCGGTGGCTACTTCGGCAGCTTCCTAGCGAGCCTGACCGCCCCTGAACTGGTCGGCGTTCTGATCAAGTCCACGCTCACCGGCCTGTTCATCGGCATCGTCTGCGCGCAGAAGGGGCTCACCGTGCGCGGTGGGTCGGAGGGCGTCGGGCGGGCCGTCAACGAGGCGGTGGTGCTGTGCTTCGCCGCCGTGTGGGTGATCAACTTCGTGGTGAACGCGACGATGCTCGGCCTGAACCCCGACATGCTGGCGAACCGGTGAGAGGCGTCCGACGATGACCGTGACCGACGAGCGGAAAGAGGCCGCGCCGGAGCCGGTAAGCAGCGGTGGCGGTGGTTTCGGCTCCTACAGCAGTGACCAGTCGCTGGTGAACGACCTCGGTGAGATCGCCAGGTTCGCGGTCGCCTCCGTGCGTCGTCTGCCGGGTGTGCGGCACTACGGCTCCGAGGTGCTGCGCCAGGCCGGGATCATGATTCTGTCCAGTTCCGGGATCATCTGGTTCATGATGGCGATGCTGGCCGCGGAGATCTCGCTGGAAGGCCACTATCTCCTCAGCCAGCTGGGCGCCGGCGGTTACACGGCGGTGTTCACCTCGACCGGTGACTACACGGTCGCCCCCGAGATGTGGGGATGGATCCTCTCGGCGAAGGTCGCCTGCGGGCTGGTCGCCGAGCTCGGCTCGATGCGGATCAGCGAGGAGATAGACGCGCTGGAGGTCATGGGCCTCGACTCGCACTCGTATCTCATCAGCACCCGGCTGCTCGCGGTCGTCATCGTCACGCCGTTCATGTTCGTCGCGGGCACCGGGATCATGTACTACGTCAACTACGTGCTGAACGTGCACGTGTTCCACAGCGTGTCCGCGGGCGGGTACCTCTCCGTCTTCTGGGCCTTCCAGACCCAGCAGGACCTGCTGCTGTCGCTGCTCATGGGCGCGACGATGGGAATCATGATTGTCCTCGTCGGCTGCTACTACGGGTACACGGCCAGTGGCGGTCCGGTCGGGGTCGGCAAGAACACGGCGAAGTCCATGGTGATCAATCTGGTCATCGTCAGCGTGATCGGGGCGGTGTTCCAGCAGATGTTCTTCGGGTCGCTGACACGCGCGCCCATCGGGTTCTAGGGCGGTCCGGCAGATGCCCGACCGTGTGGGTGGCGCCCACCTCGACCAGCACCCGTCAGACATGGCCCGACCGGCCGGCGGCGACGCGCGCCGGGTTCTCTTACGCCCGGGATTCCTGGAGGAAAGGAGCGGTGAATGTCCACGAGTGACGACCTCGTAGGCGGGAACGTCGATCCGTGGCTGTCGGTGAGTGAGCCGGACCCGCCGGGCCACGAGCCGGATCTCACCCACAGCGTGCAGATCCGCAACGTGAAAAAGGCGTTCGGCTCGTTCCACGTGCTGACCGGGCTCAACCTGGACTTCGCGGACAACGCCATCACCACAGTCCTCGGCCCCTCCGGTACCGGTAAGAGTGTGCTGCTGAAGCACATCGTGGGCCTGCTCGAGCCCGACCACGGAGAGGTCGTCGTGTTCGGGCAGGACATCTGGAGCGTCTCCGAGCGGGAGCGGCAGGAGATCCGCAAGCGGTTCGGCGTCCTGTTCCAGGACGGCGCGCTGTTCGGCTCGATGAACATCTACGACAACGTCGCCTTCCCGCTGCGCAAGCACACGAACAAGAGCGAGACGGAAATTCGCAAGATCGTGATGGAACGGCTGGAGGAAGTCGGTCTGACACGGGCCGTCAACAAGGCTCCGGGCGAGGTCTCCGGTGGTATGAAGAAGCGCGCGGGTTTCGCCCGCGCGCTGGTGCTCAACCCGAGCGTCGTCATGTTCGACGAGCCGGACTCGGGTCTGGACCCGGTGCGTACGAGCCTGCTGAACGACCTGATCCTCAAGCTGCACGCGGAGCACGGCGGTACCTACATACTGGTCACCCACGACATCCGGACCGCGCGCAAGGTAAGCGACTACGTGGGCGTGGTGTGGAAGGGGAAGCTCGTTCACTACGGCGAGACCGAAGAGGCGTTCAACTCCGAGCTGCCCTTCGTCCGCCAGTTCCTGTCCGGTGACTCGGTGGGCCCCCTGGGGATGGACTGAATGATATCCCGACGACTGGTCGTCATCGCGGCGTTGGTGGCTGCCGCCGTCGTCGGCGGCAGCCTGCTCTGGCGCACCGACGAGGGCTACGAAGTGACAGTGGTGATGCCGTCGGCGGCGCAGCTCGCCAACGGCTCACCGGTGTGGATCAACGGTTTCAGCGCGGGGTCGGTCAGGAGCCTGGAGGCCAAGAACGGCAAGGCGGTCGTCACCGTCTCCCTGGCCGGCAAGTACGCACCCCTGCATGACGGCACCACCTCGCGGGTGGAATGGAACTCCGCCATCGGCGAACGCATGCTGACGCTGTATCCGGGGCCGGCCGCGAACGCGCGGATCCCGGAGCACGGCATCATCGAGAGCGAGTCCAAGCAGATCGAGGTCGACCAGGTCCTCGCCGCGCTGGACAAGCCGACCCGGGACAGGGTCAACTCGCTGCTGACCGAGCTGAACCACACGGTGGACGGCCGGGAGCCGGACCTCAACGCGACGATCAGGAGCGCCGGCTCCAGCGTGCAGGCGCTCGGGGAGATCCTGCAGGCGGTCGGGCGTGACGGCCCGGCCATCCGCGAGCTGGTCACCCAGCTCCAGCAGATGATGGCGATAGGCGCCGACCACCGCCAGCAGCTCGCCTCGGTGGTGAGCGACCTGACCAGCGTGACCGGTGCGGTCGCGAACCAGCAGCAGCAGCTCTCCGAGGGCCTCAAGGAGCTGCCGTCGACGCTGCAGACCGCGAAGGGCACCCTGGACCGGGTCCCCAAGGCGGGGGAGCCGACCATCGCGCTGCTGCAGGACCTCCGGCCGGCGACCGGCAGGCTGCCGTCGGTGGCGAAGAACCTCAGCCCGGTGCTCACCGAGCTGCGCCCCAGCCTCGCCCAGCTGCGTCCCACGGTGGTGTCGGCGCAGGCGCTGCTGCGGGAGACGCCCGGTCTGCTCGACAACTCCCACGAGGTCGTCCCGCCCGTCACGCAGCTGGTGAACAGCCTGCAGCCCGCGGTCGCCTTCCTACGCCCATACACCCCTGAAGGGATAGGGATGTTGCACAACTGGGGCCAGGCCTTCGCCCCGTACGACGGGCAGGGGCACCTGTGGGCAGGCCTGCTCGCCCCGGGCACCAACATGATCGACGAGAGCGTGGTGCAGCCACCGGGGTCGCGCCGTGACCCCGAGCCGTATCCCGGGGATCCGGTCGACCAGCCCTGGACGGACGCGACCGGGAGCGGGATCCGATGAGCGCCGGTGGATCGGGCCGCAGACGGCCCGTGGTCATCGCGCTGGTGGCGGCGGTGGCACTGGTAGCGGGCATCGTCGTGTGGACCTCGGGGGACGACGACGCCGTCGAGGTGACCGCGATGTTCGACGACGCCAGCCCGCTGGTGCCCGGCAACACGGTCAAGGCGTCCGGGGTGGACGTCGGCACGGTGCAGTCCATCAGCCTGGCCGGCGGCCGGGCGCGGGTACGCATGAAGGTGGACCGCAGCGTGCTGCCGCTGCACAAGGACGTGCAGGTGACCATCACCACGCAGGACCTGCTCGGTGAACGGTTCATCCTGCTGGAGCGCGGGTCGCCGTCGGCGCCGGTGCTCCCCGAGCCCCTGGTGATCCCACAGACCCAGACCAACCGGGTGGTGGACCTGCAGGACGTGCTCAACGCGGTGGACACGCCGACCGCCTCCGCCCTCGGCGCGCTGCTGACCAGCACCGGCGAGGGCCTGAAGGGGCAGGGCAAGCAGGCCGCGGACGCGATCACCGCGCTGGAGCCGGCGATGACACAGGCCAAGGACCTCGCCGCGATCCTCGACCAGCAGAACGAGCTGCTGACCAAGCTGGTGGACGACGCCCAGCCGGTGGCGAACGGGCTGGCCACCGACAACGGGCAGAGCCTCGACCGGCTGGTCGGGTCGGCCACGGACACGCTCGCGACCGTGGCGGCCAACCGCAAGGCCCTGCAGGACTCCCTCGTCCGCCTGCCGGGGACCATAGCCAGTGCGCGCGGCACGCTCGCGCAGCTGGCCGGTGTCGCCGACCCGGCGACCCGCACGCTGGCGTCGCTGCGCCCGGTCACCGACGACCTCAGCGACATCACCGGTGAGCTGCACCGGTTCGCCGACGCAGCCGACCCCGCGCTGGCCTCCCTGCCGCCGGTCCTCGACCGGGCCAGCACGCTGCTGGACGAGGCGGCGCCGCTGGTGAAGGCACTGCGCCCGGCCACGCCGGACCTGCTCGGGGTGTCGGTGTCGGCGCGGACGCTCTCGGAACAGGCGCTGAGCCTGCGGCTGACGAACCTGATGGAGTTCGTCAAGGGCTGGTCGATGGCGACCAGTGACTACGACGCCATCAGCCACTACTTCAAGGCGATGCTCCCGCTGTCGCCGAAGGTCCTGGGGCAGACCGTCGGCGGGCTCGTGCCCGGGCTGCCGGACGCGCCGGTCCCCAGCCTGCCGCTGCCCGCGCCGCCGGAGCTGCCGCTGCCGGGCAAGACCAACGCGCCGGCGGCGTCCGCGCCCGCCAACGGCGGGCGGACCGGTGCCGCCGCGCCGGCCACCGCCGGCGGTGGCACGTCCGCCCCGGCTGCCGGCGGCAGCGCGACCGGGCTGACCGAACGGCAGGAGAACTCGCTGCTGGGGCAGCTGCTGGGGGGAGTGCTGTCATGACAACGCCGGAGTTCCGCGCACGGACGCGCTCCTTCCGCGCCGGCGGCATCGTGCTGGCCGTCCTGGCGGTGATCCTGTACCTGACCTTCAAGGCACAGAGCGGGCTGCCGTTCGCGCCGACGACGACGGTGCGCGCGTCGTTCGACAACGTCCACTCGCTGCGGGTCAACGACGGCGTCCGGGAGATGAGCAAGCGCGTCGGGCGGGTCAGCGCGATCGACTACGTCAACGGCACCGCGGTGGTGACCATGCAGCTCGACGGCAACGTCGACGTCTACCGGGACGCGCACGCGGAGATCTGGGACGTCTCGGCGCTGGCGACGAAGTTCGTCGAGCTCAACCTGGGTACCTCGGCGGCCGGCAAGCTCGGCGACCAGACCATCGCGGCGACCCGCAACGTCAACTCGGCCGACCTCTACCAGCTGCTCGACGTGCTCGACCAGCCGACCCGGGACGCGGCCACCCGGACGGTGCGCGCTCTCGGCGGCGGGCTGGCCGGGCACAGCGACGACCTGCAGGACCTGCTGAAGAGCGCGCCCAGCCTGCTGGAGGACATCGGCACCGTCTCCCAGGCGCTCGCGTCCGACCAGACGGACCTGCCCACGCTGCTGACGGACCTCGACCGGCTGGCCGGCCGGCTCGACGACCGGCAGCAGCAGATCGCATCCCTCGTCAACCAGTCCGACCAGACGTTGCGGGCGGTGTCGGTGGACGGGAACAAGCCGCTGACCGCCACCCTGCAGCGGCTGCCGGGCACGCTGGACACAGCCAGGCAGGCGCTGGACTCGCTGAACGCGCCGCTGGCCGACACCGCCTCGGCGGTGCGTGACCTCGAGCCGGGTGCGGAAGCGCTGGGCGCGTCAGAAGCCGACCTGCGCGGCGTGCTGGTGGAGGGGGTGCCGGTCGCGGGCAAGGTTCCCCCGGTGGCGAAGCAGGCCATCCCCGCCGTCGAGGACCTGACCCGCACGGTCGCGGACGCCCGTCCGCTGGCGCCGCCGGTGCGGCAGGCGGTCGGTGACCTGCTCACCCCGCTGCGGGTGCTGGCGCCGTACGCGCCGGAGATCGGGCAGCTGTTCGTCCGCGGCCAGAGCTTCGTCTCCGAGGGGCCCGCGCCGGGGATCCGCTACGCCCGGCTGGGGCTCAACCCCGGTCTGGGGACCGTGACCAGCGGTCTGCTGCCGTCCGGGAACTTCTATCTGAACCAGTACCCCCGGCCCGGTCAGGCGTCACAGGACCGCGCGCAGGGGCTTCCGGCGGGTATCCCGCTGGTGGGGGGGACGGCCCGATGAGTGTGCTGCGGCGTCAGCGGGCGAGCCTCGCCCATCTCGGACAGCGGATACCCACCAAGGTGCTCGGCCTGGTGGTGCTGGCCGTGCTGGCCCTGGTCGGTTTCTTCGCCTTCAACCGGGCCCGCATCCTGATCACGGTGGGCTCCGGTGAGACGGTCAAGGCGGAGTTCGCGCGGGACTACAAGCTCGAACCGTTCAAGAGCGTCGTGAAGGTCTCCGGCGTCAAGGTCGGAGACGTCACGGGCGTGAAGGAGACCGACCGGCACACCGCCCTGGTGTCGATGAAGATCGACGGATCGGTGCTGCGGAAGCTCGGGGACCAGCCGTCCGCGGCGGTGCGGCCCACGCTGCTGGTGGGTGGCGCCTACTACGTCGAGCTCACCCACGGGGGGCCGGGCGGCGGCTTCGGCGCCGGGCGGACGATCCCGGTGGAGCGCACCAGCGTGCCGGTCGAGCTCGACCAGGTCCTCAGCGCCATCACGCCGGACGCGCAGAAGTCAATCCCGCGCACGGTCGAGCGGCTGGACGCGACGCTGCGCAACGACGGGCAGGAGGAGCTGCGTAAGATCATCACGGACGCGCCGGACACCCTCGAACCGGCCGGGGTGGTGCTCAGCGCCGCCCGCGGCACCCGTCCGGACACCGACCTGACCGGGGTGGTCACCGGCCTGCAGCACACGGCGGCGGCCCTGACCAAGCAGGACGGCCAGCTCGACTCGATCATCACCTCGCTGGCGACGACCTCGTCGGCGCTCGCGGACGAGCGCCGGCCGCTGGCCCAGACGGTGGCGGACCTGCCGCAGACGCTGCAGACCACCCGCGCCGGCCTCGCCGACCTCGACCCCACCCTGGACAAGCTGACCACGACCGCGCAGGCGTTCCGGCCGGCGGCCCGCCAGCTCGACCCGGTGCTGGCCAAGCTCGACCCGGTGCTGGAGCGCACCCTGCCGGTAGCGACCGACCTGCGGATCCTCCTGCAGGACGCCCGGCCGCTGGTCGACCGGCTGGTGCCCACCGCGCAGGACGCCAACGGGGTCCTGACCGACGTGCGCGGGCCGGTGCTGGAGCGGCTCAACGGGCCGATCGTCCAGACGGTGCTCGCCCCGTGGCACGGCACCGGGGTCTACAAGGGCGGCGGCAACGATCACCTGCTGTACCAGGAGCTCGGCTACTGGTTCTCCCACGGTGACGACGTCTTCAAGTTCCATGACAGCAACGGCGCGGCGGGCCGGCTGATGGCCGGGGTCGGGGTCAACTCCGTCGGCGGGACCGCGACGGTGCTGCCGCTGGAGCAGTACCTGGAGTCCCTCGGCCTGCAGCAGCCCCTGGGGCCGCAGGAAGGCACCAGGCAGGGCGCGCCGGGCCTGATCCCGCCGCCGGCGGCGGGGCCTGACGCGGGCGCGCTCGGCAAGCTGGTGACCTCGCTGGACCTTCCGCTGGTGTCGAGGAGTTTCCCATGAGCGCATCCCTGCGTCGCCGCTGGGAGCGGATCAGGACGGTGCCCGGGCTGGGCCGTGACGTGACCGCGGTGACGGTCCTCATCGTGCTCGGCCTGGTGGCAGCCGTGATCATCCAGTCCCGGCTGAGCTCGACGCCACCGTGGGCGAAACGGTCGGTCGTCAAGGCCGAGTTCGCCTCGGTGCCCGGCGTGAACCCGACGAGCTCCAACCAGGTCACGATCGCGGGCGTGAAGGTCGGGAAGATCGCGGACTGGTCGGTCAGCGACCACGCGACGGCCATCCTCACGCTGGAGATCGAGCCCGGGCACACCGTGTACGACAACGCCCGCGCGGTGCTGCGCCCGAAGAACGCGCTCAACGAGATGTCGGTGGAGATCAACCCCGGGGGGCCGCCCGGCCGGGCGCTGCGTTCCGGCGGGCTCATCCCGCTGAAGCAGACGTCCCGGCCGGTGCAGGCCGACGAGGTGCTCGGCCATCTTGACGAGCGCACCCAGCTGGCCCTCACCGACCTGCTCGTCGAGTCCGACGTCGCGCTGGCGCGGTCCGAGAAGGAGCTGCCCGCCGGCCTGGCCGCGACGGACGGCACGATCACCCAGCTGCAGCCGGTGGTCGAGGCGCTGCAGACCCGCCGGGAGAAGATCAGCCAGCTCGTGACCGCGCTGTCGCAGATCTCCACCGCGGTCGGCGGCAACGACCAGCGGGTCGCCCAGCTCGCGACGGCGACCCAGCAGACGCTGGGGACGCTGGCGGGCAACGACGGGCAGCTGCGCGACAGCATCGCGCAGCTGCCCGGCCTGACCGACCAGCTCCGCAGGACGCTGACCAGCACCCAGGAGCTGACCGAACAGCTCGACCCGACGCTGGACAACCTCCACCGCGCCTCCGGCGAGCTGCCGCAGACGCTGGAACGGCTGGAAAGCACCGTCGACGAGCTGGGGCGCACCGTCGACTCGGCGAAGCCGGTGGTCAGCAAGGCCCGGCCGGTGGTCGCCGACCTGCGCCCGATGGCCGACGAGATCGACAGCTCGCTGCTCAACTTCCGGCCGATCACCCGTAACCTCGACCGCGACACCCGGACGGTGGTGTCCTACCTCGGCGACATCCAGGCGTTCGTGTACAACACCTCGTCGGTGTTCGGCGCGGGGGACGCCCAGGGCAGCATCATCCGCGGGCACCTGGTCGTGCCGCTGCCCGCCGCCGGGGTACTGCCGAAGCAGCCGCCGAACGGCTACTTCCCCGGACCGGAGAACGGCCTGCCCACCGGCAGCACCGCCACCGGTACCGCCACCGGCACACGGCAGGGAGGCCAGAGCCGATGAGAGCACTGACCGGGACGTTGGGCCGGCTGGTCACCGTCCTGCTGTTCCTCGCCGGGAGCCTCGGGATCCTCATCTTCCTGTTCCGCGGGACCGGTGCGCGGATCCCGCTGGTCGAGGGTGGTGAGTACACCTCCTCCGCGGTGTTCACGGACATCGACAACCTGGTGAAGGCGAGCCGGGTGCAGATCGCGGGCGTGCAGGTCGGCCAGGTCCGCGAGGTCACCCGGCGGCCGGACGGGCTGCGGGTCGCGTTCTCGCTGGACAAGAAGGCCGCCCCGCTGCACGAGGGGGTGAGCGTGCGCCTCGGCGAACGTTCCCTCGTCGGCGAGGGCTACCTGGACATCACCGACGGTGACGGCCGGGTGCTGCCCTCCGGCAGTACCATCCCCGCCGGCGCGGTGAAGCCCAGCACGCAGCTGCGCGACGTGCTCGCCAGCCTGGACACGGACAGCCGCACGGAGCTGGGCGCCCTGCTGCGGTCGCTGGGGCAGGGCACCGAGGGCCGTCAGCAGGACGTCTCCGCGGCCCTCGACGGGCTGGGCGACATCGGCCGGGAGGGGCACACCGCCCTGGACGCCATCGCGGCCCAGTCCGAGGACCTCAAGGCGCTGGCGCAGCAGACCGCCGTCGTGCTGCGGGCCCTCGACACCGGGCAGGGGCAGATCGCCGCCCTGGTGGACAACGCCAACCGGCTGACCCAGGCCACCGCCGGCCAGCAGCAGGCCGTCGAGGACGTGCTGCGGCAGACACCCGGCGTGCTCGACAGCGCCAGGACCGCGTCGGGCACCCTGACGAAGCTCGCCGGGGCACTGGCACCGGTCGCCTCCGACCTGAGGACGGCCTCGCCGCTGCTGAGCGAGGCGCTGCAGCAGCTGCCCGACACCACGGCGGACCTGCACGGGCTGCTGCCCCCGCTGTCGGGCGCGCTGGACCTGGCACCCGACACCCTCACCCGCGTGCCCACCCTGGGCAGTGATGTCCGCGGCGCGATCCCACCGGCGCAGACGCTCCTGAAGGACGTCAACCCGATGCTGTCGTACATCAAGCCCTACGGGCCCGAGCTGGCGGCCTACCTGGCCAACTTCAACGCGGTCCTGCAGTACACCGACGAGTCCGGGGCCCACTACCTGCGGCTGATCCCGCTGGTCAGTGACCAGTCCCTCCAGACACCCGTCCCGTACCACATCCTGACCTACACCAACCCGTTCCCGGCACCAGGCACGGGCGCGAAGCCCGGGCCGTTCACCGGTCCGTACCCGCGGGTGGAGCAAGACCCCGAATGAGGGTCCGCAGGCCCGCCATCCGGCGCTCGCCGGCGCGGGGGAGCCGTCCCCCGCGCCGGCCGGGCGTGCCGCGCCGGCTGCCGTCCCCGGCCCGGGGGCCGCGGTGGCTGCCGGCGCGGCCGCGCCGGCGCCCGTCCGCGCGGGCCTGCGCCTGGCTCGCCGTCGTGCTGCTCGTGGCGCTGGCGACGGGGGTGGGGCTCACCCGCGTCGAGTCGGACACCACGACGGCGTCCTTCCTGCCCGCCGGGGACCCGGCACAGCGCGCGTTGGAGGAGTCCGCGCGTTCCTTCGGCGGCGACCCGGTCGTCATCCTCGCGGAGTCCGCGGGCGCGCGTGAGCTGCTGGGCGCCGAGGAGATCCCCAAGCTGGTGGCGCTGGAGGGCAGCCTGGCGCGGCTGCCCGACGTCGCCGTGGTCTACGGCCCGGGGACCATACTGAACCAGATCGCCGGTGCGGCGCAGAACCTGCTCGCGACCATTTCCGGCAGACGGGACGCCCTGCGGGCCGAGGCCGAGGAGCAGGCGCGCGCCGCCGGCCGCTCCGACGCCGAGGCCACCCAGGCCGCGGACGCGGCCGTCGCCGAGTACGACCTGCGCTACGGCAGCCTGCTCGTGCGTGGCCTGCCCGCCGGCCTGCCCACACTGCGCAACCCGTCCTTCGTCAACGCCGTGGTGTTCGACCAGGACGGCTCCCCCCGCCAGCAGTGGCGGTTCGTGGTGCCGTCGCCGAACGCCGCCGCCGTCCTGGTCCGTCCCCGGGAGGGGCTGGACCAGGCGGGAACCGAGCGGCTGGTGGCCGCCGTGCGGCAGGTCGCCGGCAGCGCCGGGCTGCGCACGAGCAGGCTGACCGTCACCGGCATGCCCGCGATCGCCGCCGATCTCGGCGGGCAGGTGCGGCGCGAGATCCCGCTGCTCGGCGGGCTGGCCCTCGGGCTGATCGCCGCCTGTTACCTGCTGGTGCCCTGGGTGCGCCGCCGCCACCGGCTGCTGCCGCTGACCGCGACGCTCGGCGCGACAGCGCTCACCCTCGCGGCCCTCGGCTGGCTGGGACACCCGCTCTCCCTCGGCGTCGTGGCCTTCCTGCCCATCCTGGTCGGGATCGGCAGCGACTTCCCCGCCTACCTGATCCGGGGCGCCGAGCCGCGGCGGGTGGTCGTGGCGGCACTGGCCAGCGCCGCGGGCTTCGCCTCGCTGGGGCTCTCGCCGGTGCCGTTCGTCCGGGACCTCGGATGGGCGCTCGCGGCCGGCGTCCTGCTCGCCGTCGGGCTGGGCTTCCTCACCCGGCGCTGGGCCGCGCCCGCCGCGGTGGGGCATGCGGTGAGCCAGCATGAGATGGGCCAGGAGGCGGGTGCGGACAGGCCGCTGCCGGCGATGTCGCGGGCGCGCCGGGCCGCCGTGCTGGTCATGCTCGTCGCCGTCGCCGCGGCGGGCTGGTCGGCGCTGGCGTTCCTCGACATCGAGGCCCGGCCGGACCGGCTCGCCGACGGCGTGTCCACGCTGGCCGACGCGCAGCACGCCGAGGAGGTGCTCGGATCGGCCGGCGAGGTCCAGATCCTGGTCAGCGGCACGAACGTGATCACACCGCAGGCGCTGGCCTGGATGCGGCAGGTCGAGGACACCACCATCCGCCGGTTCGGGGGCGACCTGCACCCCATCGTGAGCCTGCCCGGCCTGCTCGCCTTCCTGGGCGACTCGCCGACACCCGACCAGATCACGGCCGGGCTCGGGCAGCTCCCGCGCTACCTCGCCACCGCGGTCGTGCGCAACGACGGCCGCCAGGCGGTGATCAGCTTCGGTGTCGAGCTGCAGGACGTCGCGCGCCAGCAGGACCTGCTGCGGAACGTGCGGGCCGCGCTGCCCCGACCGCCGGAGGGGCTGACCGCCGAGCTGGTCGGGCTGCCGGTGGTGGCCGCGCGCGGGTACGAGCTGGTGTCCGGCGACCGCTACCCGGCAAGCCTGATCGGGATCGTTGCGGCGGGGCTGGTGCTGCTGGTAGGCCTGCCGCGACGTTCCGACGCGGCGCGTGCCGTGCTGGCCGCGGTGCTGGCCACCGGGTGGGGACTGGCCGGGGCGTGGGTGTGCGGCGTCGCGCTCACCCCGTTGACCGTCTCCCTGGGCTCGCTGGCCACCGCCACCGCGTGCGAGTTCAGCGTGCTGCTCGGCCAGGGGTACGCGCGCCGGTCGCCACACCTGCGCCGGTCGGTGGCGGTGGCGGCGCTGGCCGCGTCCGCCGGCTACCTCGCGCTGGCGGCGTCCGGTCTGTCGCTCATCCGGCAGTTCGGTATCTTCCTGGCGGCCACGGTCGGCCTGTCGCTGCTGGCGGCGTTCGTCGTCGTCCGGCTGTTCCCCGTCCGGCCGGCGGCCGGGCCGCGGGCCGACAGCGCGGGCGGCGCGGCGCCG
>NZ_CEVIVC010000001.1:101173-128420 GCF_982290645.1 Protofrankia sp. CiP1_Cm_nod4 | reverse complement strand
TGTGCCGGACGACGGGCGCGGCGCGCCGGGGACCGGCAGCGAGCATGGCGCGCCGCCGCCGGACGGCACGTCCAGCGCGGCGCGGACGGAGGTGAAGGTATGAGGGCGCTACCGGGCCCGCTGGGCCGGTCATGGGTGCGCACGGTCCTGGTGCTGCTGGTACCGCTGGTCGTCGCCGGGCTCGCGCTGCTCATCGTGCCGCTGGTGACCGGCCTGCCCGGCAACGCCGCCTTCCGCGTGGGCGGCACCGTGGTGACCAGGGACCAGCTGCAGGCCCGGGTCGAGGTCCTCGGCGCGCTCTACGGGATCCGCGAGCCGGTCGGCGGCAGCGAGCTGGAGCAGTTCCGGCGGGACGTCGCCAAAGCGGTCGCGGTGAGCATGATCATGGACAGGGCCGCCGCCGAGCGCCAGATCGTCATCGCGGACAAGGCGGCCCGGGACACCCTCACCAAGATGATCGACGAGCAGATGGGGCCGGGGGCGGACGGGCAGCGTGCCTTCACCGACCTGCTGGCCAAGCTGAAGGTGTCCGAGAACGACGTCCTCGACGAGGTCGGACGCCAGCAGCGCACGGCCCGGCTGTTCCAGGATGTGACGGCGCCCGCGGCCGCGGCCGTCACCGACAACCAGCTGCCCGCGTACTACGAGGGCCACCGGACGGACTTCGCCGTCCCCGCGCAGCGTCGTCTGCGCAACATCGTGGTCGCCACCAGGGAGGAGGCCGACCAGGTGGTGCGGCGCGCCAGGGACGGCGCGGACTTCGCCGCCCTCGCCGGTGAGACGTCACTGGACGAGTCGACCCGGGGCAGCCAGGGAGATCTGGGATTCGTCACCGCCCCGCAGCTGGACGCCGAGTACGCCAAGGCCGCCTTCGCCGCCCCGGTGGGCTCCGTGTTCGGCCCGGTGCAGACCCGTTCCGGCTGGAACGTCGGCCAGGTTCTCGAGGACAGGCCGGCCAGCCAGCCGTCTTTCGAGCAGGTCAGGGACCAGGTACGGGACGCGCTGCGCTCGGAGCGCGCGCTCGCGGTCTGGCGGGCATGGCTCGCCGACCGGATCAGGGCGGCGGACGTGGAGTACGCCGACGACTACCGGCCCGCGGATCCCGACGCGCCGCCGTCCGACGGCTCCGCGGTGCTCCCGCGGCCAGGCGTGACCAGCGGCCCGGCGCCCGCGGCGCCACTGTCGCCGTCCCTGCTGTCCCTGCCGCCCGCAGCCGCCCCTCCGTCGCTGACGGCCCCGCCGCCGCTGTCCCTCCCCGCGGCACGATGACCGGCTCGACATGATGACCGGCTCGACATGATGATCGCCGCGGTGCTGGTGCAGCTCGCGTTCGCCGCCGCGTTCTTCGCCATCGGACGGTGGGGGCAGCGCAACGCCGCCGCCCTCGTGCCCGCCTCCCTCTCGCCGGAGGGACGGGCGAAAAAGGAGCGTTCCCTGCGCCGGGGCGCCCGCTCCTGCACGATCATCGCGATCGTCTTCGTCGTGCTCGCCGTGGCCGGGCAGGTTCTCCCCGGCTGACCGCGGGCGTGCCCCTGCGGGCCCGCGGTCAGCCCACGACAACCCGCGGCCGGCCCGCGGCAGCCCACGACGGCCGCCGCGGCTCAGTCCCGCTGGAGCCCGGCCACGATGATCTGGCGGGCCTCGTCGGCCAGCGGGTAGGGCACGAACAGGGTGAACCGGTTGATCAGGTCGTCGAAGCGGCGCCGGAGCTCCGTGACGACCGCCGCCGGCTCACCCACCACCGCGAACGTGTGCAGCACGGTGTCGTCCACGAGCTTGGTCATGACGTCCCACTCGTTCTGCCTGGACAGCCGGTGCAGCTCCGTGTGCAGGTCGCCCCAGCCGTGCAGGTCCAGGACACCGCGGTAGGCCGGGGTGGCCCCGTAGAAGGCGATGCGCTCGCGCACCGTCCGCACGGCATCGTCGTAGCTTTTCTCGTCGACCCCGGTGGCCACCAGCCCCGGGTAGGAGAGGGTGAACTGTTCCCGTTGCCGGCCGTTGTCACGGAGCACCGATTCGACGGCGGGGAGGGTGACCTCCCGCAGATAGCGTTCGGTGGTGAAAGAGTGCACGAGTATGCCGTCGGCGACCTCGGCGGCGACCGAGGCCATCTTCGTCCCGACCGCGGCTATCAGGACCGGTGGCGGGCCGTAGGGGCTGGGCCCGGGATTGAACAGCGGCGTCATCAATGTGTGCTGGTATATGTCGCCGCGGAAGTCGAGTGGCTCCCCATGGTGCCAGCTACGCCATATTGCCCGCATGGCCAGGACGAACTCCCGCATCCGCTCGGTCGGCGCGGACCACGGCATGCTGAAACGGCGCTGAATATGTGGTTTGATCTGAGAGCCCAGCCCCAGCACGAACCGGCCGGCACTGAATGTCTGGAGGTCGTTCGCTGTCGACGCCATGGTCATCGGGTTGCGGGCGAATGCCACGGCTATGGCGGTACCGATTTGCAGCCGTGGTGAGCGGTCCGCGGCCAGCAGCAATGGCAAGAAAGGGTCGCGGCCGACCTCGGTCGCCCACACCCCGTCGTACCCGATCCGTTCGGCCTCCGCGACCTGGGCCGAGATACCGGCGATATCCGCGCCGCTGGTCCCGTCCGAGGAACCGCCACCGATGAATCCGTCGACCAGCACCGTCAGCTCCTCCTGATCGTCACGGCGGCTGTTTCACACCTGCTCACGGGGCCGACGCGCCCCGCCCGGGCCGGCTGCCGCCCTGACGGTCCGGCTGCCTACCGCCGGCCGGCCGCCGGTACCGGAGAAGATCGTTTTTCTCCTGGCTGGCCCGCCCGGCCGCAGGATGCCGGCCGGAGCCCCGGTGGACGGGGCGGAGGGCTGGCGTTGTGATCAGAAGACGGTGGAGGGGTGGCCGCTCGTGGAGAGTTGGCTCCGATGGCAAGAAGTAAATCAGGAGTAACTTAATGGGTCAACAACTCCACCTCGTCCGGCGATGCGCGAGGCGGTGCGTGAAGTGGCACGCGGCGCTCCCCGGACACGGGCCGGGCGCCTGGCCGGAGGCCTGGCCGGGGGCGTTGCCGTCGGATCGCGCCGTCAGCCACCGGCGGTGGGGGAGCCCGGGCAGGAGCGGTATCCGCGTGAGACGGCAGGGTGGGAGCGGGCAGTGAGCGAGCGTGGCGGCAGAGGTACGATCACGAGAACTCCGCGTCCACGCAACCGCAGAGCTCAGATCATCACCGCTGCCAGTGAGCTGTTCTACCGTTTCGGTTATCACAACGTGAGCACCGAGGACATCGCCAGCGCGGTCGGGATCACCGCCGGCGCGCTCTACCGGCACTTCCGCAGCAAGGAGGAGCTGCTGGTGTGCGCGCTGACCGACAGCTTCGACCTGGCGGCGGCCGCCGTCGACCGGCATCACGGCGGCCAGCTCACGGCCATGGTGCAGGACCTGGCCGAGACGGCGGGCCGGCGGCGCGACCTCGGGGTGCTGTGGAGCCGGGAGAGCCGCCATCTCGACGACGAGCAGCGGCAGCGGATGCGGGAGCGGTTCTTCGCCTTCCTGGCGGGCTTCGTCGTCGCCCTGAACGACGCGCGTGAGGAACTGAGCCGGGACGACGCGGAACTGCTGGCATGGTGCGCGCTCGCCGTGCTCACCAGCCCCTCCTACCACCGGGTCCCGGCCGCCCCGGAGGCGATGGCCGCCCTGCTGCGGGGGATGGCCCTGTCGGTGTGCACCGTGGACATCGCCGGCGTGTCCGGGCGGCCGGCCGCGGATCCGGCCACCACCGAGACGGGGCTGTCACCGCGGGGGCGGCGGGAGGCGCTGCTGGTGGCGGCGGCCCGGTTGTTCAGCACCCGTGGCTACCAGACGGTGACCATGGAGGAGGTCGGCGCCGGGGTCGGGGTGACCAGCGCCGGGGTCTACCGGCACTTCGCCAGCAAGGCCGACCTGCTGATGGCGATCGTCGCGCGCGCGGCCGAGTCCCTGCAGCTGGGCCTCGCCCGGGCGCTGGCGGCCGCCACGACCCCCCAGGGCGGCCTGGAGAACGTGGTGGCGGCCTACATCGACTTCGCGATGGCGCACACCGACCTCGTCAACGTGCTGGTCGCCGAGGTCATGAACCTTCCGTACTGGAATCGTCACAGAATTCGCAAGGCGCAGCACGACTACGTCGCGGAATGGGTGTCCCTGATGGCGGCCACCCGCCCGGACCTGGACCGGACCGCGGCGCTTTTCCGTATCCACGCCGTGTTGATGGTGGTCAACGACGTTGCGCGCACAGCTCATCTGCGAAGCCAGCCGGATATTACGGAAAGACTCCACATGGTAGCTGCCCGTATCCTGCACAACCGATGATGTGCTGCCCGCGGCCGCTGTGGGCGGGCGGCCGCGGGCGGGCGCGCCGACGGCCCGGAGCCGGCCCGGAGCCGGCCCGGGAGCCGTATTCGGAGAAGTCTTGACGAAGTGACCTGAATCACCTACGTTCTGTCCGAAGTAAATATGGCAACACATAGATCCGGTCTCTGGAGCTGTTGGCCGGCCCCCGCGAGGGGCGCTGGGCCCCGGGGGCCGCGCCGTCGTCGCGATCGGTCCACTTCGGACGTGGAGGACAAGGGACAGTGGCGTCACCATATTCCACCACTGCGTTAGCACAGGCGGATCTTCAGATTCGCCAGAAGAAGCTGGTCATGGCATTGCACACGGCGGTGGACGCGGCTCCGGTCGAGCCCGGCAGCCGCTCGGCCGCGGCGCTCACGGCCAGGCTCGAGCGGATCGACGGTGAATCCATCGACGCGGCGGTCCGGGGCGGGGAGGCGGCCCGGGCCGGCGCGCTGCTCGCCGAACTCGGCGCCGTGCAGAACGACCTGCGTGCACACATGTTCGGTATGCCGTTCCGGGTGCTGAGCCGCATCAGGGAGGAGCTTGCCCGGATACGCCGGGCCACGACTTCCGCGGAGGCCATCGCGTCCGCTCCGGCCGCCCTGTGCGCGGCCGGTGGATTCGACCGGGCGATGATCTCCAGCCTACGCGGCTCGACCTGGCTGCCCGCCGAGCTGCACGTCACGACCGACGCCGACAGCGCGGTCAACGTGGCGTTCCGGGACTTCATCCAGGACCTGCGGATTCCGCTGACCTCCGCCATGCCCGAGGCCGAGCTCGTCCGGCGCAAGGTGCCCGCGCTGATCCAGCAGGCGCAGTCCGAGCCCCGGCTCTTCCGCCCGTTGGTCGAGGTGTCCCAGACCCGGGAGTACGTCGTCGCGCCGGTCCTGGCAAGTGGCTCGGTCGTCGGTTACCTGCACGCGGACACCTATTCCTCCGGGCGCCGCCTCACCGGCTACGACCGGGAGCGTATCCAGATCTTCGCCGACGGCTTCGGCCTGATTCTCGAGCGCACGGTGCTGCTCGAGCGTCTCGCCCTGCAACGGGAACGGATCGCCAAGGCGTTCTGCACCGCCCGGATGATGACCGAAGGGCTCAGCGCGGCCCCGGTCCGGCTCGCGCGGCAGAGCATCCCGGCGACCGAGTCCAAGCCGCCGGTGTCGCTGCCCGGCATGCTCGCGGCATCCGCACCCCGGCTCCCGGACGGGCTGACCCCGCGGGAGCGGGAGGTGCTCGCCCTGCTGGCCAGCGGCGCGACCAACGCACAGATCGCCGACCGCCTGACCGTCTCCGAAACCACGGTGAAATCGCATGTGAAGCACATCCTGCGCAAACTGCGCGCGTCGAACCGCGCCGAGGCGATCGCCCGGTACCTGTACCTCGCGCGCAGTCAGGACCGCGCCTTATGACCGCCGACCCGGACCGGAAGCCCAGCATGTTCCCGGCACCCACCGGCGTCCGAGGATGGCGGCGCCGCCAACGCGATCTCGCGGCCCGCCTCGATCTCGTGCACGGCGAGGTGCGGGCCGCCCTCCACGCGGAGCCGACGGCGTCCGTCATCCCCGACGATCTGGGGACGTCGACCGAGGTCGTCGCGACCCTGGCCGGGCGCTGCATCGACCGGCTGCGGGCCACCGACGGCATCACCGCCGCGGGCAGCGACACCAGCCTGCAGCTGTGCCATCTCATCCTGGATCTCCAGGAGCTCTCGTTCGACCTCTACCAGCATGACCTGAACCTGTGCACCCGCCGGTTTGCCGACTGCGCCGCGGGGCTGCAGCGCCTGCGGACGCTGCCGAACTCGGCCGACCTGCTCGACCAGGTGTGCGGGGAGCTCGTCCAGCGGTGCGGTTTCGGGCGCGCGGTGCTCTCCCGGGTGGAGAACGGCGCCTGGCATCCGTGGATGGCCTATTTCGGCAACGGTGACGAGTCGTGGTTCGCGCGCTGGATCGACCGGCCGATCCCGCTGGAGGGCATGACGCCCGAGACCGGGCTGCTGACCGACTGCCGGCCCGCGGTCGTGTACGACACCGCGAACGCGCCCGTCTACCGGCCGATCATCGTGGAGTCCGGGCGTTCCAAGTCCTACGTCGTCGCCCCGGTGATGCGCGGGCCGGAGGTCGTGGGCTTCCTGCACGCGGACCACCATCCGTCCTCACGCCGCGTGGACGACGTCGACCGGGATGTTCTCTGGATGTTCGCGGACGGCTTCAGCCATGTCTACGAACGGGCTGTACTGACCGAGCGCCTGCGTACCCAGCGCAACCACGTGCGGGAGATCCTGTCGTCGGCGGTGGAGATGATGAACGACTTCTGCGACGCGGGTATCGATCTCTCCCGGTACGCGGGCACCGGAGCCATGCCCGGCGACGGCGCGCGGCCCGCCCTGGTCGCCACCGCGCACCCCGGCGGGGACCTCACCGCGCGGGAGTCGGAGGTCCTGGAGCTGATGGTGGCGGGCGCCACGAACAGCGTCATCGCGGAGACCCTGGTCATCGCGGAGGAGACCGTGAAGTCGCATGTGAAGCACATCCTGCGCAAGCTCGGCGCGGTGAACCGATCCCAGGCGATCGCGGGCTCCCTGGGGATGACCATGCGTGAGATCGAGGCTTGAGAATCGGCCGACACAACAGTACGCACCGCAGCGAACTGCTACGGTGCGTACTGTTTTTCTTGTGCCGTGGACGGTCGGCCCTGTCTCCGGCCACGCTGGCAGACCTCAGGTGGCGGATCTCGGGTGGCGGGCCTCGGCGGAGATCACGGCTCCCGGCCGACAGCCCCGCCCCTCGATGGGGACCGCGGCCGGAGCAGCCGCGGTCCCCGCGGGTACGCAGTGCCGAGCAGAGCCGTGGGCCTGGCCGATGCTCAGCCGAGCAGGCCGAGCTCGGACCGGCCGAGCAGGTCGTAGGCCTGGTCGGTGGTCAGCGGGTGGAACGGTCCGCCACGGGCGTCCCGGTAGAGCCGCTCCAGGACGTGCCCGCGCCGGAAGGCCGAGCCGCCGACCAGGCGGAGCGCGGCGTCCGTCACCTTGATCGCCGTCTCGGTCGCGGTGACCTTGGTGACGTCGACGAACGCCGCCCGCGCGATCGGGTTCCACTCGGCGTCACGGCCCTCGATGAGGATCCGGGCGGTCGTCTCCAGCGCCCGGGCCGCCGTCTCCGTCTCCAGCAGAACCTTGCCAAGCCCGTACTGGACGTAGCCGATCCCCTTCAGGGCGACGTCCTTGCCCTCCTGCGTCGCGCCGAGGGACTTCTTCTTGAGGATCTCCCGGGTCTCGGCGTAGGCCTTCTCCGCGAGGCCGAGGTAGACGCCGGAGAAGCTCAGCGACGCCCACTCGAACTCGCCGAAGAGGCCGTTACGGAAGTTGCCGCCGTACGCCGAGGCCGGCACGTAGACCTTGTCGAAGACGAGGGTGTGGGTGCCGGTCGCGCGCATGCCCAGGGTGTCCCAGGTCTCGATGATGCTGATCCCGGGCGTGTCGATCGGGATGACGAAGACGGCCTCGCGGGACGCGTGCTCCTGGAAGTCCTCGGGCAGCTCCCCGGAGGGATCGGTGACGGTGGCGTTGAAGGCGACGATGTCGGCCCCCAGGCAGAGGGTGGCCCAGGTCTTCTTGCCGCTGACGTGCCAGCCGCCCTCACCGTCGGGGACCGCCACGGTGTCGGCGAGACCGGTCAGCCCGGCCCGGTCCTCGCTGAAGGGCCCGCAGACGATCTTGCGCTCGTTGACGACCTCGGCGAAGACCCGCTGCCGGGTCTCCTCGTTCAGCAGGCCACGGAAGATACCGATCATGGTCTGGTGCATGTTGAACGCCAGCGCGATGGCCGGGTCGCCCTTGGCGAGCTCCCTGGACACCAAGGTGGTGGTCCAGATGTCCGCGCCGAGGCCGCCGTACTTCTTCGGGACGGCCAGAGCGGGCAGGCCGCTCTCCTTGTAGATCGGCACGAGCTCGGTCGGAAAGCGGTTCTCGGCATCAGCCCGTGCGCCGGCCTCGGCAAAGTGCTTCGCCACCGAACGGGCTATCTGTATCACCTCGGCTTGTTCGGCCGGGGTTATTTCCACATCGTGCTTCCCCATACCGCAACTCACTCCCAACCATCGACGACCATGTGCTTGCGAAGCCGTTGTGAGCATAATCGAGCCACCGCCGGCTGGAATCTCCCTGCGGGAGAGATTCTGCCCTTCGACGGGGTGACACCCGGTGGGAACCACCTCCTCTCCGGGGGATCGGGGGCCTGGCCGGGCACGTGTCGTCCGGGCCCGGCCACGGTCCGCCACCGCGGCTTCCACGGCTTCCGTCATTATCGCCCCCGCCGTCATTACCCGCGTACGGTAAGCCGGCAGCCGCCGACCGGCGGATGATCGTCCGTGACCGGGTTATCCTGGCGCTGGGACCGCCGCCGGCCTGCTGGTTCAGGCGAAGCGGCACCGGTTCACCCGAAGGAGCACCGTCTTTACCCCCGGGGGATGAGGCGCCGGCCACGAACTGGTTCTACCGTGTGGGACACCTACCCGCCGATCGGGCCGACAGTCTCTTTCTTGAGCTTTCCCGGATTTTCCGGGACCGCGGTACGCAGGAAAAGCTTGATCGTGCCCCTCGGCCCGGCGGAGCCGGCCTGTCCCGGCTTTGCCGGCCTGGCGCTCGTGGGTGTGACCGTCGCCTGGCCCTGGTCGGGCCAACCGGGATCGGAACGGAGTGCGTCGATGAGCCGAGTCACCGAACAGGCCGAACAGTGGGCGCGGGGGATCACGAGTGACACCGACGTGGCGATCTCGCTGTACACGGACGACGTCCGGTACGACGGGGACTGGACGGCCGGTTCGGAGCACGGCCCGGCCGCCGGCGCCGCCGGCCTTCGTGAGCGGCTGGCCGCGTACCCGGAGCGGGACACCGACAGCGGTCCGGAAGGCGCTCGCTTCGAGGTTCTTGAGGCGGTCACGACCACCAGGGGGAACGAGTCACCGTCCGTGACGGTCCTGTGGCGGCAGGACGGTGGGCATCGTGCCGGATACCAGGGCAGCGGATACCAGGGCAGCGGCAGTGGATACCAGGACCCGTCAACCGGCGGCGAGAATCCCCCCGCCCGGGATCAGGCCTGCCGGGACCAAGCCTGGCGGCTGACCGGCACCGACGGCAGAATTGACGGTGAGCCGACCACCTGGAACGACGCCCCGGTATTTCAGCGGATCGGGTCGCCGGCCCCCACGACGTACTCCTGGGAGAAGGATGCCGACCCCGCTTCTTCGGCCTGAACAGGCGGGCCGGAGTTGACAGCGCTTCGCCGATCGTGGAGGTACCGGTGACATTACCGCACGAATGGCACCAACGGCTGAGGCTGCCGGCGGTGGCGGCGCCGATGACCGACGTGTCAGGCCCCGATCTTGTGATCGCCGCCGCCGTGAACGGTATCATCGGCACTTTCCCCACCCACAACGCGAAAAGCGCCGATGAGCTGGACGAATGGCTGGCGCGCATCACAGCGGCGACAAGGGCCGACGAGTCCGCGCCGGCCGCTCCGGTGGGTGCCAACCTCGTCGTGCACCGTTCCAACGCGCGGCTCGCCAGCGACCTGGACAGCCTGCTGCGGCACCGCCCGGAGATCGTCATCACCAGCGTCGGCTCGCCCTCGGCGGTGGTCGGGCCGCTGCACGACGCCGGCATCCTGGTGCTGGCGGACGTGGCGAGCATACGCCATGCCCACAAGGCGATCGAAGCCGGGGTGGACGGCCTGGTGCTGCTGTCCGCCGGCGCCGGTGGGCAGACCGGGTGGGCCAACCCGCTCTCCTTCGTACGGGCCCTGCGGAGTGACTACGACGGGATCCTGGTCCTGGCCGGCGGCATCAGCGACGGCTACAGCGTGCTGGCCGCCCGCGCCGCCGGCGCCGACCTGGCCTATCTCGGCACCCGGTTCATCGCCACCACCGAGAGCCTGGCCTCCGATGCGTACCGGCAGGCCGTCGTCGAGGCCACCCTCGATGACGTCACCACATCGGTGCAGGTCAGCGGCTTGCAGGCCAACGTACTCAGAAGCTGGCTTGAGGCTCAGGACATCACGCCGGCCCCACCCGCCGGGGCGGCCGGCGAGGCTTCTCCCGGTTTCGCCCAGGACCGGCTGCTCGCCCAGCGCAACGTCTGGGCGGCTGGCCACTCGGTGTCCGGCATCGACGAGGTTCTCGACATCCCGAAGCTGGCGGAGCGGCTTGCCCGCGAATACCAGCAGGCCCAGGACCTGCTGCTACCGGCGGCAGCGGACGGCATTTCCAGAAAGTGGAGGTAGAGCACGCATGTGGGGCACGCTGCCAACGGTTTTCGACCGGGTCACCCTGTATTACGCCGACTCAACGGCGATCATCGATGGTGATCGCCGGCTGACATACCGGCAGACACAGCAGTGGGCCAACCGGGTCGCGAACGGGCTCATCGCGTTAGGGGTAGGCAAGGGGGAGCGGGTCGGCCTGCTCCTGCCCAACGTCCTGGAGTTCATCCCGAGCCAGCACGGCATCTGGAAGGCCGGAGCGGTGCTGGTGCAGCTGCCCACCCGGGCCGCCGCCGCCGGCCACCGCAGCAACCTGAAGCAGGCCGACGCGACCACGCTCATCTACCACGCGCAGTTCGACTCGACCGTCGCCGAGGTGGTGGCCGGGCTGCCCGAGCTGCGCCACGTCATCCGGCTCGACGACGGCCGCGGGCCCGCGGAGACGACCGTCGCCGGTGTCCTCGACTACGCGAAGCACTTCGAGGCGCAGCCGGACACGCTCCCCTCGGTGGAGATCGACGAGCACGACGAGGCATACGTGCTGTTCACCTCCGGCAGCACCGGTGAGCCGAAGGGTGTGATCAACTCCCACTTCACCTGGGCGCACTACAGCATCACCGCCGGCCTGGAGATCGGTGACATCCGGCCCGGTGAGATCTTCGCCCACGGCGCTCCGCTGACCCACTTCACCCAGATCTTCGTGCTGCCGACCTTCCTGCGCGGCGGCACGAACGTGATGCTGCCGGGGCTGGACGTCAACACCCTGCTCGAGAGGATCGAGAAGGAGAAGGTGACGGCCACGGCCCTGGTCCCGACCATCATCTACCTGCTGCTCGACCACCCGGACCGGAAGAAGTTCGACCTCTCGTCGCTCAACACCATCGTCTACGCGGGTGCCCCGATCGCTCCGGAGCGGCTGCGTGAGGCGCTCGACGTGTTCGGCCCGATCTTCATCCAGGCCTACGCCGGCACCGAGCCGGGGTACGTCTCCAGCCTGCGCAAGCAGGACCACCGGGTGGACACCGAGCAGGACATCAAGCGGCTGGCGTCGGCCGGGCGGCCCCTGCCGTACGTGGCGGTGACCATCCAGGACGACGACGACCGCCCGCTGCCCGTCGGCGAGGTCGGCGAGGTCACCTCCAAGCAGCTCGGCCAGATGCTCACCTACGTCGACGCCTCGCGTAACTCGGAGGCGCTGCGCGACGGCTGGGTGCACACCGGGGACATCGGCTACTTCGACGAGGACGGCTTCCTCTACATCGTCGACCGCAAGAAGGACCTGGTGGTCAGCGGTGGCTTCAACGTCTTCCCGCGGCAGGTGGAGGACGTGCTGCTGACCCATCCGGCGGTCGCCCAGGCGGCTGTTTTCGGTATCCCGCACCCGAAGTGGGGCGAGGCCGTGCACGCCGTCGTGGTCACCCGGTCCGGGCAGCAGGCCGACGAGAGCGAGCTGATAAACCACGTCAAGCGCGAGCTGGGCAGTGTGCCCGCGCCCAAATCGATAGAGTTCACCGACCAACTGCCGGTCAACCCGGCCGGGAAGGTCGACAAGAAAACGATTCGCGCGCCCTACTGGGCCGGTCGGGCCCGTCAGATCGGGTAATTCCACCGCCCGCCGGCCGGCGTTCGCCCTGGCCCCGTGACCAGGACGAACGCCGGACCGATCGGCGCGAGACGAGGAAGAGCCCCTAAGCCATGGGAATGACGATGAGTTCTCAAAGCCGTACCGGCCATCCCGCCCCGGAGGCTCCCCTGGTGGACCCCGCCCATTTTCGCGAGGTCCTTTCACGCTTCGCGAGCGGGGTCGTCGTTGTGACGGCGGTCGCCGGGGACCAGCCGGCCGGCCTGACCTGCCAGTCGTTCACGTCGCTGTCCCTGCAGCCACCGCTGGTGCTGTTCTGCCCGGCCAAGTCGTCCACGTCCTGGCCCGCGGTGGCGGCGGCGGGAAACCTGTGCATCAACATTCTGAGCGAGGGGCAGGACGAGCTCAGCAACGGGTTCGCGCGCAGCGGCACGGACAAGTTCGCCGGCGTCGGCTGGACGCTGCTGCCCAACGGCGCGCCGGCGCTGGACAGCGCCGTCGCCCACATCGGTGCCCGGATCGCCACCGTCTACGACGGCGGTGACCACCACATCGTCACCTGCCACGTGGAGTCCCTCCAGACCCCCGGGGAGCGCGATCCGCTCCTCTACTACCGGAGCAGGTATCGGCGCATCCGGTCGCTGGACTAGCCTGGCCGGTCGTCATCGCAAGCCATCCGCGTCCAAAGGAGGACAAGGTGTCCGTACCGCATTACGGGTTGTTCATCGACGGAGAGTGGGTCGACTCCGCCGAGAAGTACGAGATTCGCAGTCCCGCGACGGACGAGCTGGTGGCGACGGTCGCCAAGGGCGGGACCGGCGACGTCGACCGGGCGGTCGCCGCCGCCAGGGCCGCGCACGAGGCGGGGCAGTGGCGGCGCACCCCGCCGCAGGAGCGCGCCGCGCTGCTGCACGCGGTCGCGGACAACCTGGAGAAGCGTCTCCAGGAGCTGGCGGCCCTGCAGACCCGGGAGAACGGCGCGACGATCCGCGTCACCGGGGCCCTGCACCTCGGCCTGTCCATCGCCCAGCTGCGCTATATCGCCGACCTCGCGACGACCTACGAGTTCGAGAAGAGCGGGCCGGAGATCGGGCCGCTCCCGGCCGTGGGCGTGCTGCGCCGCGAGCCGCTGGGCGTGGTGGCCGCGATCGTGCCGTGGAACATCCCGCTGCTGGTCATCGTCTGGAAGGTCGGCCCGGCGCTGGCCGCGGGCAACACCGTCGTGCTCAAGCCCGACGAGCACTCGCCGCTGGTGGCGCTCGAGCTGGTCAAGGAGTTCGAGGCCGCCGGCCTGCCCAAGGGCGTGCTGAACATCGTCACCGGCGACGGCGACCCGGTGGGCGCCCACCTCAGCGGCCACCCGGACGTCCGCAAGGTGGCCTTCACCGGCTCCACCGAGGTGGGCAAGAGCATCCTGGGCAAGTCCGCCGACACGGTCAAGCGGGTCACCCTCGAGCTCGGCGGCAAGGGGCCGAACATCGTCCTCGACGACGCGGACGTGCCGCTGGCCGTCGACGGGGCGCTGTTCGCGGCCCTGGCCAACAACGGGCAGGCCTGCGAGGCGGGAACCAGGCTGCTGGTGCCGAACAGCCTGAAGGAGCAGTTCCTCACCAGGCTGGTGGAGCGGGCGAAGACCCTCAAGCTCGGCAACCCGCTGGACCTCGCCACCGACGTCGGCCCGCTGATCAGCAAGCGGCAGCGGGACCGCGTCCTGGGCTACATCGAGTCCGCCCGGGCCGAGGGAGCCACCATCGCGCTCGGCGGCGGGGTGCCGCAGGGGCCGGAGTTCGCCGTCGGGAACTGGGTGGAGCCGACCATCGTCACGGACGTCACCAACGACCAGCGCATCGCCCGCGAAGAGGTCTTCGGCCCGGTGCTGACGGTGCTGACCTACGACTCCGTGGACGAGGCCGTCAAGATCGCCAACGACACGAACTACGGCCTGTCGGCCGGCGTGTGGGGGCGTGACGAGTCCCGGGCGCTGGAGGTGGCCCGGCAGCTGGAAGCCGGCATGGTCTACGTCAACGACTGGCACGTGATCAACCCGGCCTACCCGTTCGGTGGCTACAAGCAGAGCGGTCTGGGACGCGAGGGCGGCCCGAACGCGCTCGACGCCTACACCGAGCAGAAGTACATCACGGTCGACCGCAGCGGCGGGCTGGAGAACCGGGCGGCGTTCGCCCTGGTACTCGGGACGCCGCCCGCATAAGTGACGGGCCTGAAGGAACCAGCGCGGTGCCGGCGCCCCGTCGGCACCGCGCGCCGGTGCCGACGGCGGGCCCGGCCGGCGCAGGCCGGCACGCGTGACTGCCGTCGGCGGTGCCGGCGACATCCCAGGAAGGGAACCTGATCGTGTCAGCCGAGGCGTACATCTACGAGGCGGTTCGGACCCCTCGAGGAAAGGGAAAGAAAGGGGCGCTGCATGGCACGAAGCCGCTGGACCTCGTAGTAGGCCTCATCGACGAGGTCAAGCAGCGGCTTCCGCAGCTGGACCCGGCCTACGTCGACGACGTGGTCCTGGGGGTTGTCTCCCCGATCGGGGACCAGGGCGGTGACATCGCGAAGGCGGCGGCGATCGCCGCCGGCCTGCCGGACACGGTGGGCGGGATACAGGTCAACCGTTTCTGCGCCTCGGGCCTGGAAGCGACCAACATCGCGGCCCAGAAGGTACGCTCGGGCTGGGACCGGCTGGTCCTCGCCGGTGGCGTCGAGTCGATGTCGCGGGTGGGGATCCTCTCCGACGGCGGCCCGCTGTTCAACGACCCGGTCACGACCTACGACCACTACTTCGTCCCGCAGGGCATCGGCGCCGACCTGATCGCCACCATCGAGGGCTTCAGCCGCGAGGACGTGGACGCGTACGCCGTGCGCTCGCAGGAGCTCGCGGACACGGCCTGGCGCAACGGCTACTTCGCGCGCTCGGTGGTACCGGTCAGGGATGTCAACGGCGTCGTGATCCTCGACCACGACGAGCACCGCCGGCCCAGCTCGACGGTGGAGTCCCTCGGCGCGCTGAAGCCGTCCTTCGAGGGGCTCGGCCGCTCGGGCGGGTTCGACGCCGTCGCGCTGCAGAAGTACCACGAGGTCGAGAAGATCAACCACGTCCACACCGGGGGGAACTCCTCGGGCATCGTCGACGGCGCGTCGCTGTTGCTCATCGGCAGCGAGCAGGCGGGCCGGGACCTCGGCCTGACACCGCGCGGCAGGGTCGTCGCCACCGCGATCAGCGGCTCCGACCCGACCATCATGCTGACCGGGCCGAAGCCGGCGACGGAGAAGGTGCTTGCCACCGCCGGGCTGACCCTGGACGACATCGACATCTTCGAGCTCAACGAGGCCTTCGCGTCGGTGGTGCTCAAGTGGGTCAGGGATCTGAAGATCCCCGAGGAGAACGTGAACGTCAACGGCGGGGCGATCGCGATGGGGCACCCGCTCGGTGCCACCGGCGGGATGCTGGTCTCCACCGTGCTCGACGAGCTCGAGCGCAGGGAGCAGCGCCGAGGGCTCATCACGCTGTGCATCGGCGGCGGTATGGGCGTGGCCACGATCATCGAGCGCGTGTGATCATGTCGACGGATACGGGTGGACCGACTATGGCGTACACAGAAACCATCCAGTGGGCGCAGGACCCCGACGGCGTCGTCGTGCTGACCCTGGATGACCCGCAGGCTTCGGCGAACACCCTCAACCGGGACTTCGTCGAGTCGTTGCAGGCGGCCGTCGACAGGCTCGGGCGGGAGAAGGAGACGATCACCGGCGTCGTTCTCACGTCCGCGAAGAAGACCTTCTTCGCCGGCGGCAACCTCAACGAGCTCAAGGCGCTGCGCAAGGAGGACGCCGCGGAGTTCACGGCGCACCTCAACCGGATCAAGGGGCTGCTGCGCGCCCTGGAGACCTTCGACCGGCCGGTCGTGGCCGCCTTCAACGGCGCCGCCCTCGGCGGCGGCCTCGAGCTCGGGCTGGCCACCCACCACCGGATCGCCGCCGACGTCCCGGGCAACCAGATCGGCCTGCCCGAGGTCGGGCTCGGGCTGCTGCCCGGCTGCGGCGGGGTGGTACGGACCGTGCGCACCCTCGGCGTCGTCGACGCCCTGAACAAGGTGCTGCTGCCCGGCACCCGGTTCAGCCCGGCCGACGCCCTCGAGGCCGGCCTGGTCGACGAGGTCGTGGCGAGCATCCCCGAGCTGCTCCCCCGGGCCAAGGAATGGATCCAGAAGAACCCCGAGGCGCGTCAGCCGTGGGACGTCAAGGGCTTCCAGATCCCCGGTGGGGCGCCGGACTCCCCGTCGCTGGCGCCAGTCCTGCCCAGCCTGACGGCCAAGCTGCGCGCCCAGCTCGGCGGCTCGCCGCTGCAGGCGCCGCGGGCCATCGTCGCCGCCGCCGTGGAGGGCGCGCAGGTCGACGTCGACACGGCGTCGCTGATCGAGACCCGGTACCTGATCCACCTGGCCACCGGCCAGGTGGCCAAGAACCTGATCCAGGCGTTCTTCTTCGACACCCAGCACATCAAGGCCGGTGGCAGCCGGCCGGCCGGGTTCGACCGCTTCCAGGCGCGCAAGGTCGGTGTCCTCGGGGCCGGGATGATGGGCGCGGGCATCGCCTACGCGGCGGCGAAGGCCGGGATCGAGGTGGTCCTCAAGGACGTCAGCCTCGCCGCCGCCGAGCGTGGCAAGGCCGGTGTGGAGAAGACCCTCTCCAGGGCGGTGGCCAAGGGGAAGACCTCGCAGGAGCAGGCGGACGCGGTACTCGGCCGCATCCTGCCGACGGAGGACCCGGCCGACTTCGCCGGGGTCGACTTCGTCGTCGAGGCGGTCTTCGAGAGCGCCGAGCTCAAGCACAAGGTCTTCGGCGAGATCGAGGAGATCGTCGACCCGGACGCGGTCCTCGGGTCGAACACCTCGACCCTGCCGATCACCCTGCTGGCGCAGGGGGTCCAGCGGCCGGAGGACTTCATCGGCATCCACTTCTTCTCGCCGGTCGACCGGATGGCCCTGGTCGAGATCATCAAGGGTGAGCGCACCTCGGAGCGCACCCTGGCCAGGGTCTTCGACTTCGTGCAGCAGATCCGCAAGACGCCCATCGTCGTCAACGACAGCCGTGGGTTCTTCACCAGCCGGGTCATCATCGCCTTCCTCAACGAGGCGGTCGCGGCCGTCGGTGACGGCATCGCGCCCGCCAGCATCGAGCAGGCCGCGTTGCAGGCCGGCTATCCCGCCGGCGCGCTGCAGCTCATCGACGAGCTCACGCTGACCCTGCCGAGGAAGATCCGCCAGGAGGCCAGGGCCGCGGTCGAGGCCGCCGGCGGGGTCTGGAAGGAGCACGCGGCGGAGGCGGTCATCGACCGGCTGATCGACGAGTTCGGGCGGCCGGGCCGTTCCGGCGGCGCCGGTTTCTACGAATACGACGGCTCCGGCCGCCGGCAGGGACTGTGGCCGGGCCTTCATGAGGCGTTCCGGGTGCCGGGCCGCGCGATCCCGTTCGAGGATCTCAAGGAGCGGCTGCTGTTCGCCGAGACGCTGGAGGCCGTCCGCGCGCGGGACGAGGGTGTCATCACCTCGATACCCGATGCCAACATCGGCTCGTTGTTCGGCATCGGTTTCCCCTCGTGGACCGGTGGGGTGTTCCAGTACATCAACCAGTACAAGGGCGGGACAGCCGGGTTCGTGGCGCGGGCGAACGAGCTGGCCGAGCGTTACGGCGAGCGGTTCACCCCGCCGGAGTCCCTGGTACGGGCGGCGGCCGCGGGCGCGTCGTACGAATAGGGGAGACCGGCAGCGTAGAAGAAGACCGCTGTACGTGTGACAGCGCCGTCATGCGTACAGCAGGACGCCGTGCCGCCGGGCAGTACGGCGGCACATGTCCGTGATGTTTTTCGTGCCGCAGCCTGTGTCGCGCGGCTGGAAGCCTTTGAGGGAAGCCTTCGAGGGAAGCCTCTGCGGGAAGCCTTTGAGGGGAAACGAAGCCAGGATGGAAGGAGTGGATGTCGGTGTCCGTGGGGCTGAGCATCAGGCCGGATGCAGTCGATGACGGCCGGCTGCCTGATGGTGACCAGGTGGGGCAGCCTGGTCCGCGGGAGCAGGGGAGGGCGCGTAAGCGCTCGTTCAGCGCCGATTACAAACTGGCGATCCTGGCGGAGTACGAGGCGGCGACATCACCGGGTGCGAAGGGCGCCATTCTGCGCCGGGAGCAGCTCTACGCCGCGCACATCGCGGTGTGGCGCCGGGCCCGGGACGCCGGTGCGCTGGCGGAGCTGTCCCGGCCGATCGGCCGGCCGCCGGCGGATGTCCGGGACACCGAGCTGGCCGAACTGCGGGCGAAGAACGGGCGACTGGAGAAGGAGCTGGCGAAGGCCCGGCTCGTGATCGACGTCCAGGGAAAACTGCACGCGCTCTTGGCGACGTTGTCCAGGAGCGCGCCCAGCGACGTCGGTACACCGGCCTTCTCACAGAAGCAGAACGGCTGATAGCGGACGCAATGGCCGTGCTGGTGCCGCAGATCGGTGTGACAGCGGCCTGTGTCGCGGTCGGCCGCTCCCGGTCCACGTACTATCGGCGTTACCGGGAAAGCTCGTGCCCGTCACAACATCTGCCCGGGGAAGGCTGGCGAGTGGCGGCGGCCGACGAGTCCGTGACCCAGGGGATATGACCACGCTGCTCCTGGCCACGAGCTGACGAACAATCCTTGGAGACGGTGTGGACTTCGGTGAGGACGCGGAGCTGCGGGCTCTGCGGGAGACGGTCGCGGCGATCTCCAAACCGTTCGGTGGCACCTACTACACCGAGCGTTCGCAGGCCAGAAAGCCGACCAGTGAGATATGGGCGGCGCTTGCCGAAGCGGGCTTCATAGGCGTGAACCTCCCCGAGGAGTACGGCGGCGGGGGCGGCGGCATCGTGGAGCTCGCCGCCGTCTGCGAGGAGAGCGCGGCGGCGGGCTGCCCGCTGCTGCTCCTGCTCGTCTCGTCGGCGATCTCCGGCGAGGTGATCGCCCGTTTCGGCAGCGCCGGCCAGAAGGAGCGCTGGCTGCCGGGCCTGTCCTCGGGCGCACACAAGATCGTCTTTGCCATCACCGAGCCCGACGCGGGCTCGAACACCCACCGGATCTCGACCCGGGCCGTCCGGGATGGCGACGACTGGCTCCTCACCGGCCAGAAGTACTACATTTCCGGTTTTGACGACGCCGCCGCCGTACTGGTGGTGGCCCGTACCGGCACCGACGAGGCCAGCGGCCGGGCCCGCCTGTCGCTGTTCGTCGTGCCGACCGGTACTCCCGGTCTGACCGCCCACCCGCTGCCGGTTGCCGCGCAGGTTCCCGAGCGGCAGTTCACCCTCTTCTTCGACAACGCCCGGGTTGCCTCCGAGGCGCTTGTCGGCGACGAGGGGGACGGGTTCCGGCAGGTCTTCCACGGCCTGAACCCGGAGCGGATCACCGGCGCCGCGCTGTGCGTGGGAATCGCCCGGTACGCGCTGGGCAGGGCCGTCGACTACGCGCGCAACCGGCAGGTGTGGGACCAGCCGATCGGTACCTACCAGGGGATCTCGCATCCGCTGGCGAAAGCGAAGATCGAAACCGATCTCGCCGCACTGATGACCCGCAAGGCCGCCTGGGCGCACGACCAGGGCCTGCCTGCGGGAGAACCGTCGAACATAGCGAAGTACGCCGCCGCGGAGGCCGCGCTCGCCGCGGTGGACCAGGCTATTCAGACCCATGGTGGTAACGGCATGTCCGTCGAGTACGGTCTGGTGCCGCTGTGGGGGCTGGCCCGAATTCTGCGCATCGCGCCGGTCAACCGGGAAATGATTCTCAATTACGTCGCGCAGCACAGCCTCGGCCTTCCTCGGTCGTACTGAGGGGATGTACATGACGATCGTCGCCACCCACCCCAGGGCAGTCGAAGGCACCCCATTGCGGTCCCGCCTCGACACCGCCTCGGAGCTGTACCGCACCAACCGTGCGGCCCAGCTGAAGTTTCTGGCCGAGCTCGACGACCAGTTGGATCTCGCGCGGGCAGGCGGTGGAGAACGTTACCGGCAGCGGCACCACGACAGGGGCCGGCTGCTGGTACGTGAGCGGATCGAGCTGTTGCTCGACCGCGACGCCCCGTTCCTGGAACTGTCCACACTCGCCGCCTGGGGCAGTGAGTTCGCTGTCGGGGCAAGCGTCGTCACCGGCATCGGAGTGGTCTCCGGTGTCGAGGTCGTGATCCTCGGACATGATCCGACCGTGCGCGGCGGCGCGATGAACCCCTACTCGTTGAAGAAGACGCTGCGCGCGCTCGAGATCGCCCGGCGCAACCGGCTGCCGGTGGTGAACCTCGTCGAGTCCGGCGGCGCCGACCTGCCGAACCAGGCCGACCTGTTCGTCCAGGCCGGGAAGATCTTCCACGACCTGTCCGAGCTCTCGGCGCTGGGCATTCCGACCATCGCGCTCGTCTTCGGCAACTCCACCGCGGGCGGTGCGTACGTACCGGGCATGTGTGACTACACCGTGCTCGTGGACCAGCAGGCCAAGGTGTTCCTCGGCGGCCCCCCGCTGGTGAAGATGGCCACCGGCGAGGAGTCGAACGACGAGGACCTCGGCGGTGCCGCGATGCACGCCCGGGTCTCCGGGCTCGCCGACCACTTCGCCGTCGACGAGCAGGACGCGATCCGCATCGGCCGGCGCATCCTCTCCGAGATCAACTGGCGGAAGCTCGGCCCCGGCCCGAGCCTGCCGGCCGACCCGCCCCTCTACGACCCCGAGGAACTGCTCGGGATCGCGCCGTCGGACTTCCGTGTCCCCTTCGACCCACGCGAGGTGCTCGCCCGGGTCGTCGACGGCTCCCGTTTCGGTGAGTACAAGCCGGACTACGGCACGAGCATCGTGACCGGCTGGGCCTCCATCCACGGCTTCCCGGTCGGGGTGCTGGCCAATGCCAACGGCGTGCTGTTCAGCGAGGAGGCCAAGAAGGCCTCGGAGTTCATCCTGCTGGCCAACCAGGCCGACACGCCGCTGGTGTTCCTGCAGAACACCACCGGCTACATGGTCGGCGCGGCCTACGAGCAGGGCGGCATCATCAAGGACGGCGCCAAGATGATCAACGCCGTCACCAACAGCCGCGTACCGCACCTGACCGTCAACATGGCCGCCTCGTTCGGCGCCGGCAACTACGGCATGTCCGGCCGGGCGTACGACCCGCGGCTGATGTTCGCCTGGGTGGGCGCCAAGTGCGCCGTCATGGGCGCCGCCCAGCTCGCCGGCGTGCTGTCGATCGTCGGCAAGGCCGCGGCCGCCGCGGCCGGCCGGCCGTTCGACCAGGAGGCCGACGACCGGCGCCGCGAGGAGATCGAAGGCCAGATCAGCGCCGAGTCACACTCGTTCTTCATGAGTGGCAAGCTCTACGACGACGGTGTCCTCGACCCCCGTGACACCCGCACCGTGCTCGGTATCGCCCTGTCCGCCGCTCATTCGGGCCCGATCGAGGGGCGCCGCGGCTACGGCGTCTTCAGGATGTGAGTGTTGTGGTCACCAAACTGCTGATTGCCAACCGCGGTGAGATCGCCTCGAGGATCATCCGCACCGCCCACGAGCTGGACATCGCCACGGTCGCGGTCTTCTCCGACCCGGACGCCGACGCCCCGTTCGCCCGCGAGGCCGACGAGGCGGTCCGGCTGCCCGGCGCGACCCCGACCGAGACGTACCTGCGCGGCGACCTGGTGATCGCCGCCGCCCAGCGCACCGGGGCCGACGCGATCCACCCCGGCTACGGCTTCCTGTCGGAGAACGCCGACTTCGCCCGGGCCTGCGCCGCCGCCGGCATCACCTTCATCGGGCCGCCCCCGGACGCCATCGACGCGATGGGGTCGAAGACCAGGGCGAAGGAGCTGATGGACAAGGCCGGCGTGCCCGTCCTGCCCGGCCTGGTCATCGACTCCGACCTGCTCGCCGACGGCGGCCAGCTCGCCCAGGCCGCCGCGGACCTGGCGTTCCCGCTGCTGGTCAAGGCCGCCTACGGCGGTGGCGGGCGCGGCATGCGCATCGTCCGCCAGGTCGACGAGCTCGCGGAGGCGGTCGCCGGCGCGCAGCGCGAGGCGGCCTCGGCGTTCGGCAACGCGACGGTGTTCCTGGAGCACTACGTCGAGCGCCCCCGGCACATCGAGGTGCAGATCTTCGCCGACCAGCACGGCAACGCGGTGCACCTGTTCGAGCGGGAGTGCTCCATCCAGCGCCGCTACCAGAAGATCATCGAGGAGGCGCCCTCGGTCGCCGTCGACGACGAGCTGCGCGAGCGCCTCGGCTCGGCCGCGGTCGCCGCCGCGAACGCGATCGGCTACGTCGGCGCCGGGACGGTGGAGTTCGTCCTCGACCAGCAGGGGCAGTTCTTCTTCCTCGAGGTGAACACCCGGCTGCAGGTCGAGCACCCGGTCACCGAGGAGATCACCGGCCTCGACCTGGTCCGCGCCCAGCTGCTGGTCGCCGAGGGCGCGCCCCTGCCCGACGAGCTGCGCCAGGCGCGCATCAACGGGCACGCCATCGAGGTCCGGCTGTACGCCGAGGACGTCCCGGCCGGCTTCCTGCCGGCGACCGGGACGGTGCACCGCTTCGAGGTGCCGGCGCTCACGGGCATCCGCGTCGACAGCGGGATCACCGACGGGTCGGTGATCGGCGTGCACTACGACCCGATGCTCGCCAAGATCATCGCCTATGGCCCGACCCGGGCGGACGCCATCCGCCGCCTCGGCCGGGCCCTCGCCCGCACCCGGGTGGACGGCGTGACCACCAACCGTGAGCTGCTGGTGGGCATCCTGCGGGAGGAGGAGTTCCGCGCCGGCGCCATCGACACCGGGTACCTCAACCGCCACGACCCGGTGGCGCTGAGCACCCCGCCCCTGCCCGACGACGTCCTCGCGACCCATCTGCTGGCGGCCGCCCTCACCGCCGCCACCCGGCGCCGGGCGAACGCGGTGCTGCCGACCCTGCCGCCGGGGTGGCGCAACGTCCCGACCGAGCCCCAGCGCACCGTGCTGGAGGTGGCCGGCAAGGCGATCGAGGTCCGCTACCGCCAGTACGGCGACCGGGTCAAGGCCAGCGTGGACGGCCGCCCGCTGGAGGCGCTGGTCCACCGCGTCGACACCGGCCTGGTCGACATCACCGTCGACGATGTCCGCGCGACCGTGTACGTGACCCGTGACGGGGCGGTCTTCCACCTCGACGGCCGCGGCGCCTCGACCGTGGCGCGGGAGGTTCCGCGGTTCGTCGAGCCGGGCGCGAACGTCGCCCCGGGCTCGCTGGTCGCGCCCATGCCGGGCACGGTCGTCCGCGTCGTCGTGGAGGAGGGCGCGACCGTCACCACCGGTGACGTGGTGCTGGTCCTGGAAGCGATGAAGATGGAGCACACGGTGACCGCGCCCCAGGACGGCGTCGTGGTGGAGATCAACGCGCGCCAGGGCCAGACCGTCGACGGCGGCCATGTCCTGGCCGTGCTCGCCGCCGACGGTGAGCAGCCATGACGGCACCCGTCACCCACGCCCCGGACGGGCCGGTGGCCTGGCGGCGCCCGCCGGCCCGGAGCGGGCGCTGATGGCCGCCGACATCGGCCCGCTGCTGGCCGACCTGGCAGCCGAGACCGAGGAACTGACGGCTCTGCTGCGCGGCCTTGACGAGCCCGGCTGGCGCACGCCGACACCGGCCGCCGGCTGGGACATCAAGGACCAGGTCAGCCACCTGGCGTACTTCGACGACGTGACAGTGCTCGCCGCGACCGACCCGGACCGCTTCGACGCCGAGGCGAAGAAGCTGACCGATCTCGGTGACGACTTCGCCGCGCACGTCGCCCGGTGGTACCGGGACCGTTCCGGCGGTGAGCTGCTCACCTGGTTCGAGCAGGCGCGCGGCGCCCTGCTGGACACGCTGGGGGCGGTCGAGCCCGGGACGAAGCTGCGCTGGTTCGGCCCGCCGATGAGCGCCCCGAGCTCCGCCACCGCCCGGCTGATGGAGACCTGGGCGCACGGGCAGGACGTCGCCGACGCCCTGGGGGCGCGGCGCGAGCCGACCGCCCGGCTGCGCCACATCGCGCACCTCGGCGTCGCCACGATCCGCTGGAGCTTCGCCGTGCGGCAGCTGCCCCCGCCCGACAGCCCGGTCCGGGTCAGCCTCACCGCCCCCGACGGCTCGCTCTGGCAGTGGGGGCCGCCGGAGGCGGCCGATGTCATCACCGGCCCGGCGCTCGACTTCTGCCTGCTGGTCACCCAGCGCCGCCACCACGCGGACCTCGGCCTGCGGGCCACCGGGGCCACCGCGGCCCGCTTCCTCGAGATCGCCCAGGTCTTCGCCGGGCCGCCGGGCCCCGGGCGTCCCCGCGGCGGGGAGAAGCCGTGACCGCGGCCCCCCTCATCGGTCCGGCTCTCTCGCCGGCCCTCTCGTCGGCCCCCGCGTCGACCTTGCAGGAAGGATGGTGCCGCACGTGACCACACCGGCTGTACCGGCCACGCCGGCCACGCCGGGCGCACCGCGGCGTCCGGTGCGCATCGCCAACTGCTCGGGTTTCTACGGGGACCGTATCGACGCCGCGAAGCAGATGGTCGACGGCGGCCCGATCGACGTGCTGACCGGCGACTACCTCGCCGAGCTGACGATGCTGATCCTGTGGAAGGCCCGGCGCCGTGACCCCGGGGCCGGGTACGCCCGCACCTTCCTCACCCAGCTCGAGCAGGTGCTCGCCACCAGCCTGGAGCGCGGCATCAGGATCGTCGCCAACGCCGGCGGCCTCAACCCCCAGGGGCTGGCCGAGAAGGTGGCCGAGCTCGCCGCGCGCCTCGGCCTGTCCCCCCGCGTCGCCTACGTCACCGGTGACGATCTCGTGGGCCGCATCGACGAGCTGCAGGCGGCCGGCGAGCCGTTCGTCAACATAGACACCGGGCGCAAGCTCGCCGAGCTGGGTGTGCAGCCGGTGACCGCCAACGCCTACCTCGGCGGCTGGGGCATCGCCGCCGCGCTGGAGGCGGGCGCCGACATCGTCGTGACACCCCGGGTGACCGACGCGTCCCTCGTGGTCGGCCCCGCGGCCTGGTGGCACGGCTGGGAACGCACCGACTGGGACCAGCTCGCCGGAGCGGTCGCGGCCGGCCATGTGATCGAGTGCGGCCCGCAGGCCTGCGGCGGCAACTACGCGTTCCTGTCGGAGGTCACCGACCGGCGCTACCCGGGGTTCCCCATCGCGGAGGTGGCCGCCGACGGCAGCAGCGTCATCACCAAGCACGCCGACACCGGCGGCCTGGTCTCGGTCGGCACGGTCACGGCCCAGCTGCTCTACGAGATCGCCGGCCCCGCGTACGCCAACCCCGACGTCGTCGCCCACTTCGACACCGCCGAGCTGACGCAGCAGGGCCCGGACCGGGTGCTGCTGAGCGGCACCCGCGGCAGCGCCCCGTCGGACAAGCTGAAGGTCGCCGTGAACTACCTCGGCGGCTACCGCAACACGATGACCCTGGTCATCACCGGTCTCGACATCGAGGAGAAGGCCGCCTGGGCCCGCCAGGAGCTGTTCGACATCCTCGGCGGCGAGGACTCCTTCGACGCCGTCGACGTGCGGCTGCTGCGTTTCGACCACGACAACGCCGAGACCAACGCGCTGGCGGCCGCGCACCTGCAGGTCACGGTCAAGGACCGGGACCCGGCACGCGTCGGGCGCTCCTTCTCGAACGCGACCATGGCCCTCCCGCTGGGGGGCTACGCCGGCTTCCACACCACGACACCGCCCACCGGCGAGAGCGCGTACGGCGTCTACTGGCCCGCGCTCGTCTCCCGGGATGTCGTCACCCAGCGTGTCGTGCTCGATGACGGCTCCGAGCTCGTCATCGAGCACAGCCCGTCGGCGCCGCAGCCCCCGGCCGCGCAGGAGGAGCCGGTGGGCGCGACAGCCACCCCCGCGGCGGGCACGGGCGGACGGGTGCGGGTCCCGCTCGGGCGGCTGGCCGGCGCCCGCTCCGGGGACAAGGGCGGCAACGCGAACGTGGGCATCTGGGCCCGGGACGACGCCACCTACGCCTGGCTCGCCGCCGAGCTGACCACACGGAAGTTCGTCGAGCTGGTCCCGGAGGCCGCCGGCCTTCAGGTGCACAGGTACGAGCTGGCGAACCTGCGCGCGCTCAACTTCGTCGTCGTCGGGCTGCTGGGGGAGGGGGTCGCCTCGGCGACCCGCCCCGACCCGCAGGCGAAGGGCTTCGGCGAGTACGTACGTTCTCGCCACATCGACGTACCCGCCGAGCTCGTCCGGTAGGAACGATCCCCGCCGGCGGAAGCCCGGCGGGAACGCGGCGGGGACACGCGACGCCTGGTTCGTCGCGGTGGTCCCCGCCGTACCGGTTGGGCCGGGGCCGGCCCGCCTCGCACCGCGGAGGCGGGCCGGTGGCGCGCCGGGTCGCGCGTGCGGCACCTGCGGCGCGCCGGCGCGGGAACCGGTACAGGGTGTCGCGGACGGCCCCGGCATGCTCTTCCGGCGTGCCGGGGCCGCCCCTTCGTGATCATCGAGTGGCCGCCGCTCCTTCGGCCGCCACTCCCTGGACGTCCGCTCCCTGAGCGCCCGCTTCTTTGACGCTGGTCCTTCGGTGTCGCCGGGCGCGCCCGCGAGGATCTCGACCGTGCCGGTGGCATGTCGCCAGGCGGGCGGCGATGTCTCCCGGCGCCGGCCTGTTTCCGGCGCCTGTTCCGGCCTGCCCTTCCGACGGCCGGCCTGTTCCCGCCCGCTGCTCGTTCCGGCAGGACGATGAGCGGTGACGGCTACGGACCGTCCCGAAGACAGGTGCGGTAGGTGGCAGCCGGGGGCGGCTGGCAGCGCCTGCCGTGGGCCGGTTGGGTACGGGATTCGCCGTGGTGCTGAAATAGCGTCGCAGGTGGGGTTTCGCCTGTATCCGGAACGTGGCCGAGGCCTGACCGGGACTGATGACCGGGACCGATGACCGGGGCTGATCGCACGGCTGGGCCGCAAACGATCGTCAGCGGTCTCCGTCGCTCTCCCGGCGGCCGGGCGCCCGTCCAGGCACCAGCAGAGAAGAACAGGCACCAGCAGAGAAGAACAGGCACCAGCAGA
>NZ_CEVIVC010000001.1:90660-100618 GCF_982290645.1 Protofrankia sp. CiP1_Cm_nod4 | reverse complement strand
GAAGAACGGGCAGCCGAAGTCGGGGGCCGGCGAAGGAGACGCAGAGCTGTGACCGTTGCCGCGAAGGCCGATACGGCGTCAGCGGTGACTCGGAGTGATTCCTTTTGCGACGGGGAGTGGCCGAGTGGGCGACGCGCCACGCTGACCGCGGTGCCGGCACCGGAGCACCGGGGCGGCCCGCCGGCGTGGGGCCCGTCGGCGTGGGCCCGTCGGCGTGGGGCCTGTGGTGACGGCCGCCGGCGCGATCCCAGCGGTGCAGGCCGGGCGCGCCGACATGTTGATCAATACTTGCGTTCCGGTCGACCAGTTGGCCCGCTGTCATCACATCCGCCCGCGGGTCATCGTCGGCTCCCTCGACGCGTCACCGGTACGGCCACCGCGGAGACGGCCGGCCGTGGCTGGCCGCGCCGCTGGTGGGGCCGGCCGCCGTCCCGGCCGGGGCGGTCCTCGCGATCCCGGCGATCCGGCTCACCGGGCTCTACCCGGCGCTGGGGGCCGCCGGCCCCGGCGTCTTCCCGCCGCTCGACGAGGTCTCCGTGCGGTGAGGCTTTTTTCGCGATGGTCCGCCGGCATGACGGCCGGAACACCAGAAGGAGAAGGATGAACGGGAAAGGACGCGGCGCCGCGTTGTGGGTGTTACTGACCGCTGCGATGCTGGTGGTAGCTGCCTGTGGCTCCTCGGACTCCAGTTCGGGGACGGACGCGGAGGCGTCGTCGGGCAGGCCGGTCGTCCTTGGTGCGATCTGTAGTTGTTCGGGTGCGCAGTCGGCCGCCCTCGGCCGGCTCAAGGACGTTTTCGACACCTGGGCCAAATCCGTCAACACGCGGGGCGGCGTCAACGGCAGCCCGGTAAGATTGATCATAGAGGATGACGGCGGTGACCCGACGAGGTCGTTGCGGGCCGTCCGGAAACTGGTCGAGCAGGACAAGGTCGTGGCCATCATCGGCGACAGCAGCCTGGTCGGCACGACCTGGGCCGACTACGTGACCGAGAAGGACATCCCGGTCGTCGGCGGGCTCTCCGTCGAGTCGCCCTTCCTGACCCACGCGGACTTCTTCGTAACGGGCGCGCCGCTCCCGGTGACCACCGTGGGTATCTGGGAGGCGGCGAAGGCGGCGGGCAAGAAGAAGGTCGGCCTGCTGTACTGCTCCGAGTCGGCGGTCTGCGCCCAGCTCGAGGGCCTGGGCAGGGCCGCTTCCGCCCTCGTCGGCGGCGTCGGGATCGCCACCGGGAAGATCTCGGCGGCCGCGCCCGACTACACCGCGGCCTGCCTGGCGCTGAGGGACGAGGGCGTGGACGCGCTGTTCGTGGCGCACAGCTCCGAGGTCGTGCCGCGGGTCGTGGACTCGTGCGCCCAGCAGGGATTCACCCCGGCCGTGATCGGCCAGACCCCGGCCCTCGGGCCGTCCTGGCTCGGGCACAGGGGTTTTGACGGGGCTCTCCTGGTGTCCCCGACCGTCCTTTACACCGACGGGTCCGTGCCGGCGGTGAAGGAGTTCCTCGACGCGCTGGACACGTACTACCCGGACCTGCGTAAAAGCCGGCAGTTCACCTATGACACGATCTACCCGTGGGCCGGTGGCAAACTGTTCGAAGCGGCGGCGAGGGCGGGTAACATCGGGCCCGACTCGACACCGGCCGACGTCAAGAAGGGCCTGTACGCGCTGAAGGGCGAGACGTTGGGCGGCATCATCCCACCGACAACATTCACGGAGGGCCAGCCCGTTTTCCCCACCTGCTATTTCCAGGCGGCTATTCGGGGGGGCCGGGCCGTCAGCCTCGGCAAGGGCGCGACGAAATGCCTGACCGAAGCCCAGGCCCTGCGGCTGGCCCAGGCCCTGAGAAGTTAGCCGCGACGGCCGGCGGCGGTGTACGGCGAGGCCTGCCCCGCGCCGGCACCGGCCCCGCGATCCCCGCGATGATGCCTGTCGCGTGCCGCCGCTCTTGTGCCGCCGCCGGCACCGCATGATTTTCTTGCTGCTCCTTTCCACCGGAACGGGACATCGGAATGACAGTGACCAGAAGGTGCCGCCGCCTACATCTCATCACCCTGGTTCTCGTATTGGGAACCCTGGGCGGGCTGCTGGCCGGATGCGGTGGCAGCGATGTCGCCAGGCAGCCCGTCCGGTCGTCCTGCACGACGCCGGGAGTAACCGATACCGAGGTCAGAGCCGGTCTGGTGTTCAGCGCGTCCGGGCCGGGGGCGTCCCTGCTGCGCGGGTTCCGGTCCGGTATCGACGCCCGTCTCGGAGTGGTCAATGCCGAGGGCGGTGTCAACGGCCGGAAGATTGTCTACTCCTGGCGGGACGACGCCACCGATCCCGCGTTGAACCTGGTCGGTTCCCGCGACCTCGTCGAGGACGAAGGGGCCTTCGGAATCATTCAGGGGCCGCATGCGGCATCCGGTTCCGCGCCCTATCTGAGCGAGCGGGGGATCCCGGTTGTCGGATCCGCCGGCGAGACCGTCTGGGCAAATTACAAGAACATGTTCTCCTGGCACTACTACACCTCCGAAAAAGGTTCCTCCAGCGGCTGGGGGGACTTCGTCCGCAGCCGGGGCGGCACCCGTGCCGTCCTGATGGGCATAGCGTCGGGCGATGCCGGCAAGAAGTTCCACCGGCAGCTCGCCCAGAGCCTGAACGCCGCCGGTGTCAACACCGACATGACCTTCGAGGTGACGGCCAGCACCACCAGCTTCGAGGCGCTGGCCCGGCAGATGAAGGCGGCGCAGATCGACACCATCGCCGGGGTTGTCTTCCCGAACGTTCTGGTCAAGCTCCTCCCGGCGGCCCGGGCCGCCGGGGTCGACCTCAGGGCGGTGCTCATCCCGGTCGGCTACGACCCGACGCTGCTGCAACAGGTCGGTCCGGCGCTGTCCGGGGTCGTCACCTACATCGACTTCGTCCCGTTCGAGCTGGACACCGAGGCGTACCGGCGGCTGTTCGACGCGGTGACCGCCTACGCCCCGGAGAACCAGGCGCCGGCGCAGGAGAGCACCGTTTTCGGCTGGCTGTCCGCCGACATGTTCATCCGCGGGCTACAGGCGGCCGGGCCCTGCCCGACCCGCCAGTCGTTCATCGACGGCCTGCGCAAGGTCCACGACTACGACGGTGGCGGCCTGCTCCTGCAGAAAGTCGACTTCGCCACCAACTCCGGACGGCTGGGTGACTGCTACGCCTTCGTCCAGGTCAGCGACGACGGCAGCAGGTTCCTGCCGCTGCCACCCACCCCGCGCTGCGGCCGCACGCTCCCCTGAGCGGGCGGTCACGGATCACCGCTGGCCGCTCCCGCGTGAACGGGCCGGGCCGGCCCGCGGTGCGGTGCCGGCGGTGGCGGTGGCGGCCGGCCGGACGGACGGACGGACGGAACCACCGTCCGGCCGTCACCGTCCGGCCACCGCCGGCCGGGCCGTCATCCCGCCCCGTGCGGCGGCGGCCCGCGCGCCCGGCAGGTGCACGTACGGTCATGGCCCGCGTCTCCTGCGGCATCAGGCCAGCTCAGGCCAGCCCTGTACGGCCGCGCCGCGGCACGGCAGCCGGCGGCCCGTCATCCTGTCCCGCGCCGTTCTGGGTCGCCGCCCGGTGACTCGCCAGGCCGGCGACAGGCCAAATTTTGGTAACCATATAACTACATATTGAATACTCCTACACTGGCCTGTGCTCAACATCACACTTGGGACAAGAGACGGGTCACCATGTCATTGGTCAGCAGACGTTGGCACTTACGTTTCACCGCCCTGGTCATCACATCGAGCTGCCTGGGTGGTCTGGTGGTCGCGTGCGGGGGTGGGGACAGCAGCCGATCCGTGCAGGCGGAGAGCTGTACGGCGCCGGGGGTGACCAGCACCGAGGTCAAAGCCGGCCTGCTGTACAGCAGTTCCGGGCCCGGGGCGTCCCCGGCGCACGGATTCCGTTCCGGCGTTCAGGCCCGTTTCGAACTGGCCAACGCCGAAGGGGGCGTCAACGGCCGGAAGCTCACCTACGTCTGGCGGGACGACGCGACGGATCCCACGCTGAACCTGGTCGGGGCCCGTCAGCTCGTCGAGGACGAGAAGGTCTTCGGCATCATGCAGGGACTGCAGGTGGCGGGTGGCTCCGCACAGTATCTCGGCGACCAGGGGATCCCGGTCACCGGGTTCGCCGGCGAGACGGTCTGGGCGCAGCACCAGAACATGTTCTCGTGGCACTACTACACGGTCGAGAAGGGGTCGTCCACGGTCTGGGGGGATTTCGCCAGCAGCCGTGGTGGCACCCGCGCCGCCATGGTGGACATGGCCCTGAGCGACTCGACCCGGAAATACCACCAGCAGGTCGTCGAGAGCCTGCGGCGCACCGGCGTCAGCGTTGACATGGAATACGAGGTGACCGCCAGCACGACCAGCTTCGAGACGCTGGCCCGGCAGATGAAGGCGGCACGTATCGACACGATCGCCGGCGCGCTCTTCCCGGACGTCCTGGCGAAGCTGATCCCGGCGGTGCGGGCCGCCGGTGTCGACCTCAAGACCGTGCTCGTTCCGGCCGGTTACGACCAGACACTGCTGCGGCAGCTGGGCCCGACGCTGGCCGGGGTCGTCGTGTACGTCAGCTTCGTCCCGTTCGAGCAGAACGCGCAGGCCTACACGCGGATGCTCAGCGCGATGTCCACCTACGCGCCGGAGAACCAGAGCCCGACGCAGGAGGGCGCTGTCTTCGGCTGGCTGTCCGCCGACATGTTCGTCCGCGGACTGCGGGAGGCCGGGCCCTGCCCGACCCAGCAGTCGTTCATCGGCGGCCTGCGCAAGGTCCACGACTACAGCGCTGACGGCCTGCTGCCCCGGCCCATCGACCTCACCACCAACTTCGAGCAGCTCGGCGACTGCTTCACCTTCGTCCAGGTCAGTGACGACGGCAGCCGGTTCGTGCCGCTGGAGCCCAGCCCGCGTTGCGGCAAGCCCATCACCTGACGTGACAGCCGCGGGCTGCTGACCGCCTTCCCGGAGCGTCGGGCCAGGCCGTCGGACACGGCCTAGGCCTGGTCCGCCGCCTGGACCGCCACGCCGGAGGCGAGCAGCGCGTCCACGCCGCGCACACCCCAGTCGGTCAGCGCCTGCCGGGTGTGCGCGCCGGGCAGCGCGGGCGGGCCCGGGGGAGCGGCGGGCGTCCGGCTGAAACGGGGTGCGGGAGCGGGCTGCCGCACCCCGTCCACCTCGACGAACGTGCCGCGGGCCGCCAGGTGCGGGTGGTCCGCGGCCTCCGTCAGGCTCAGCACGGGGGCGACACAGGCGTCGGTGCCCTCGAAGACCTTCGCCCACTCGTCCCGGGTGCGCCGGGCGAACGCGGCGGCGATCCGCTCCCGCAGCGCGGGCCAGGCGGCGGGGTCCGCGCGCTCCGCCTCGTCGGGCTCCAGGCCGAGCAGCGTCATGAACCGCGCGTAGAACTTCGGCTCCAGCGGCCCGACGGCGACCCAGCTGTCATCGGCGGTCCGGTGGACGTCGTACCAGGGACGCCCGGTGTCGAGCAGGTTGACGCCCCGCTCGTCGCGCCACTGCCCGGCGGCGATCAGACCGTGCACGAAGGTGGTCAGGGATGCCGCGCCGTCGACGATGGCGGCGTCGACCACCTGGCCGCGGCCGGAGCGGGCGGCCTCGAAGACCGCGGCGAGCACGCCGACGACCAGGTACAGGGAGCCGCCCCCGAAGTCGCCGAGGAAGTTGACCGGCACGGCCGGGCCCTCACCCTGGCGGCCCAGCGCGTGCAGCGCACCGGTGATCGCGATGTAGCCGATGTCGTGCCCGGCGGTGGGGGCCAGCGGGCCGTCCTGGCCCCAGCCGGTCATCCGGCCGTAGACGAGACGGGGGTTGCGGGCCCAGCAGTCCCGCGGGCCGACCCCGAGACGCTCGGCGACCCCCGGCCGGTAGCCCTCGATCAGCACGTCCGCCCGCTCGGCCAGGTCCAGCACCGCCCGCACCCCGTCCGGGGAGCGCAGGTCGATGACGACCGAACGGCGGCCGCGCCGCAGGATGTCCGCCGGCGGCGGCACGATGTCGTTCGCCTCGTCCGGACGGTCCACCCGGATCACGTCCGCACCCAGGTCGGCGAGCAGCATCGCGGCGAAGGGGCCGGGGCCGATGCCGGCGAGCTCGACGACACGCAGCCCGCGCAGCGGGCCGGTCGTGCCCGCGGCTGTGCCGCTGTCCGTCCCGCTGTCCGTCATCCCGTCTCCGGCCTCGATCAGGTGAGCGGCCGTCCCCGGCGCGTGTGGCCTCAGCGTAACCAGGCAGGGAACGTCCGCTCATCCGGTCGGGGATGTCCGGACGGGGGATCCGGGTGGAGGATGCGGGCGGGGATCCGGGCGGGAACGCTCCAGGGGCTTCCTTTCGGCACCAAGTGCCACTACTGTGACTCGGCACCGAGTGCCACTACTGTGACCTCGCACACGTGACCACCCGACCGACCCGAGGAACCAGCAGGGAGCAGCCATGAGCGACCACACACGCGAGACATCGGTCAGCTTCGACGAGGACACCGCTGGCGCGGCACATCCCGTCGACGTCGACATCCTCCAGGAGGAGTTCCTCGTCGAGGACGTCTCCATCGACGGGATGTGCGGGGTCTACTAGAGCGCGCGGCCCGGATGACCGAGCCCACCGCGGCGGCGCGGGCCGTCCCCGGCTTCGCCCTCGACGCCCCCTGGCAGCTGCATCCCCAGGTCTCGGTGCGGCCGGAGCCTTTCGGGGCGCTGGTCTACCACTTCGGGACCCGCCGGCTGTCCTTCCTGAAGGACCCGGCGCTGCTGCGTCTGGTCCAGGCGCTGCCGGAGCATCCCCGCGCGCGGGATGCCGCCACCGCGGTCGGCATCACCGAGGCCGACCTGCCGCGCTACCAGCGTGCCCTGGCCACGCTGGCGGCAACGTTCATGATCGTCGAAAGGACGACGATGACCGCCGAAACGACGACGACCGCCGAAAGGAACGCGCCGTGAGCGTCGCCGCGGCACCAGCCCGCCTGGTCGACCACTTCCAGCACGGCCTGGCCGCCCCGATCTGCCTGACCTGGGAGCTCACCTACGCCTGCAACCTGGCCTGCGTGCACTGCCTGTCCAGCTCGGGGCGGCGCGACCCGCGCGAGCTGACCACCGCGCAGTGCAAGGCGGTCATCGACGAGCTCGAGCGCATGCAGGTCTTCTACGTCAACATCGGCGGCGGGGAGCCGACCGTCCGCCCGGACTTCTGGGAGATCGTCGACTACGCGGTCGCCCACCACGTCGGGGTGAAGTTCTCCACCAACGGGGTGCGCATCACCAGGGATGTCGCCGCCCGGCTCGCCGGCAGCGACTACATCGACGTGCAGATCTCCCTGGACGGCGCCACCGCCGAGATCAACGACGCGGTCCGCGGCACGGGCTCCTATGCCACCGCCGTGCGCGCCATGGAGCACCTCGCCGACGCCGGGTTCGCGGGCTTCAAGCTCTCCGTCGTCGTCACCCGGCACAACGCCGGCCAGCTCGACGCGTTCAAGGCCCTCGCCGACCGGTACGGCGCCCAGCTGCGGCTGACCCGGCTGCGCCCGTCCGGCCGCGGCGCCGACGTCTGGGACGAGCTGCACCCCACCGCCGCCCAGCAGCGCGAGCTCTACGACTGGCTGGTGGCCCACGGCGAGCAGGTGCTCACCGGGGACTCCTTCTTCCACCTGTCCGCCTACGGCCAGGCGCTGCCCGGGCTGAACCTGTGCGGCGCCGGCCGGGTGGTCTGCCTGATCGACCCGGTCGGGGACGTCTACGCCTGCCCGTTCGCCATCCACGACTCCTTCCTCGCCGGCAACGTCCGCGAGCCCGGTGGCTTCGAACGGGTCTGGCGCTCCTCGGAGCTGTTCACCGAGCTGCGGGCGCCGCAGAGCGGGGGCGCGTGCGCGTCCTGCGCGCACTTCGACTCCTGCCGGGGCGGCTGCATGGCCGCGAAGTTCTTCACCGGCCTGCCGCTGGACGGCCCGGATCCCGAGTGCGTCCAGGGCTACGGGGCCGACGCCCTGCTCGCCCGCGATGACGCCGGCGTCCCGAAGCCCTCCGGCGACCACTCCCACTCCCGGGCCGCCGCCGGGAAGCCACCGCGGCACGGGGAGCCGGGGCGGGGCGGGCCGGGGCCGGTCCCGGTGGTCATCGGCCGCGCGCCGGTGAGTGCCGCACCGGTGAGCGCCTGCCAGCAGGACCCGCTGGCCGGGTTCGCGCCCGCGGCCACGGTGGGGCGCTGACATGCCCGCCCCACAACCGGCCGATCCCCTGTTACTCGGGACCCCCCTGACGCTCGGGACGCGGCGGGCGCCGTCCCGGGTGCTGTTCGGGCCGCACGAGACCAACCTCGGCCACCGCCGCTCGTTGAGCGCCCGGCACGTCGCCTACTACGCCCGGCGGGCGGCCGGCGGCGCCGGGATCATCGTCACCGAGACGGCGTCGGTCACCGCCGACGACTGGCCCTACGAGCGGGCGCCGCTGGCCGCCGACTGCGCCCCCGGCTGGTCGGCGGTGGCCGACGCCTGCCGGGAACACGGCACCCTGGTGCTCGCCGGGCTCGGCCACGCCGGCGGGCAGGGCTCGAGCGCGTTCTCCCAGTCGGTGCTGTGGGCGCCGTCGCCGGTGGCCGACGCGGCCAGCCGCGAACTGCCCGCGGAGATGGAACAGCCCGAGATCGACGCGGTCGTCGAGGGCTTCGCCGCCGCCGCCCGGCTGGCCGCGGCGGCCGGCACCGACGGCGTGGAGATCGACGCCGGGCCGGTCTCGCTGCTGCGCCAGTTCCACTCCGGGCTGACCAACCAGCGTGCCGACGGCTACGGTGACGACCGGTTGCGCCTGACCCGCGAGGTGATCGCCGCGGTGCGCGGCGCGCTGGGGGCCGGCCGCGTCCTGGCGCTGCGGCTGTCCTGCGACGAGCTCGCGCCCTGGGCCGGGGTGACACCCGAGCAGGCGGCCGAGCAGGTCGCCGCCCTCGCCGGCGACATCGACCTGCTCGTCGTGGTCCGTGGCGGGCCGTTCTCCACCTCGGCCTACCGGCCCGCCGCGCACACGCCGCCGATGTTCAACCTCCAGCTGTGCCGGCAGATGCGGGCCGCCGCCGCCGGGCGCGTCCCCGTGGTGCTGCAGGGCAGCGTCGTGGACGTGGCCGAGGCCGAGGCCGCCCTGGCCGACGGTGTCGCCGACATGGCCGAGATGACCCGGGCGCAGATCGCCGAGCCCGACCTGGTGCGTCTCGTACGCGCGGGCGCGGCCGGCCAGGTCCGGCCGTGCGTCCTGTGCAACCAGGCCTGCCGGGTGCGTGACAACCGCAACCCGGTCGTCAGCTGCGTCGGTGAGCCGTACAGCGGGCACGAGACCGTCGAGAGGCCGGTTACGGGCACCGACCCGCGGGCCCGCGCCGTGCTGGTGGTCGGCGGCGGGCCCGCCGGGCTGGAGGCCGCCCGGGTGCTGGCGCTGCGCGGGCACCAGGTCCGGCTGGCCGAACGCGGCGGCACGCTCGGCGGCGCGCTGCGGGCCGCCGCGGCCGGGCCGGGCCGCACCCGGCTGGCCCTGCTCACCGACTGGCTGGTGGCGCAGTGCCACCGGCTGCGGGTGCAGGTCGACCTCGGGACCGAGGTGACCGCCGACGATCTCGACGCGGCTGTCGCGGACGGCTGGGACGTCCTGCTCACCACCGGGTCCCGGCCCGTGCCCGGCCGTTACGGGCCGGCCGGTGCCGATGATGCTGCCGCTCTCACCACCGGTGCCGGTGCTGCCACCGGTGGTGAGAGCGGTGTCGCCGATGGCAGCGGCAACGCGGGCGACGTCGACGGCGGGCGCGCTCCCGCCGAGGAGGGCGGCGCCGACAGCGAAGCCGCCACCGGCGTCGGCGTCGGTGACAGGGCCGGCGTCGGTGACAGGGCCGGCGACAGGGCTGGCGACGGAGGCGGCGCTGCTGAGGGGGGCGCCGCCGAGGAGCGTCCCGGCGCCGAC
>NZ_CEVIVC010000001.1:89979-90579 GCF_982290645.1 Protofrankia sp. CiP1_Cm_nod4 | reverse complement strand
GTGCTCGACGTGCTGCGCGGCGGTCTGGACGCCGTCCCCGCCGGCCCGGTGTTCGTCCACGACCCGGTCGGGGGGCCGGTGGCGGTCGGGGTCGCCGAATGGCTCGCCGGTGCCGGGCGCGAGGTGGCCCTGGGCACCCCCGACACGGTGGCGGGCACGCTGCTCTCCCTCACCGGCGACCTCGCGCCGGCCAACACCCGGCTGCAGCAGGCGGGCGTACGCCGCCAGCTGCGGGTGCTGCTGCGCGAGGCCGGCGGCGGGCGGGTCGTGCTGGAGGACGTCTGGACGGGTGAGCGCCGCACGCTGCCGTGCGCGGTGCTCGTCGACTGTGGCCACCGCCTCCCCGAGGACGCCCTGTACACCGCCCGGCCGGGCACGCCCCGGGCCGGCGACTGCGTGGCGCCGCGGACGGTGCTCGAGGCGGTCCTGGAGGGCCGCCGCCGCGCACTCGAGATCGGCGGCCGCACGAGCCCACCGGCGTCCCGGCCGCTCGCCGGGGCACGCCGCGGCTAGGCCATCTCCGATGGATCTTCAGCTGGCGGCCACGCGCCCGATGGCTACGCGTCCGGTGGCTCCTCATCCGGTGGCCACGCGTCCGGC
>NZ_CEVIVC010000001.1:87578-89676 GCF_982290645.1 Protofrankia sp. CiP1_Cm_nod4 | reverse complement strand
AGCCACGGGCCTGGTGGCCACGCGTCCGGCGGCCGCGCGGCCGCGCGGACCGGTGGCCACGCCCAGCCGGCAGCCCGTACCCAGGAAGGCGACATGAGTGCCACCAGCCGTTACCGGTACCTGTTCAGCCCGTTACGCATCGGGCCGCTCACCGTCGACAACCGGGTGGTCTTCTCGGCGCACCTGACCAACTACGCGCGGGACGGCCTGCCCTCCGACCAGCACGTGGCCTACTACGCGGCCCGGGCGGCGGGCGGCGCAGGGATGATCATCACCGAGGAGCACTCGACGCATCCCACGGACTGGCCGTACGAGAAGCTCATCCACGGGTTCAACCCGCAGGTGATCCCCGGCTACCGGCGGATCACCGACGCGGTGCACGCGCACGGCGTGCCGATCCTCGCCCAGATCAACCACAACGGCGGCCAGGCGTCGTCGATGTACTCGCGGCTGCCGGTGTGGGCGCCCAGCCCGGTGCCCGACCCGCTGTTCCGCGAGGTGCCCAAGGCCGTCGAGCTTCACGAGATCCGGGAAGTGGTCGACGGCTACGGGCTGGTCGCCGAGCATTGCGTCGCCGGCGGGTTCGACGGTGTCGAGCTGCAGTGCTCGCACTCGTCCATCGTGCGCGGCTTCCTCTCCCCGGCGACCAACCGGCGCACCGACGCCTACGGCGGGGAGCTGGCGAACCGGGCCCGCCTGCTGCTGGAGATCGTCGACGTGGTCCGGGCGGCCCTCGGCCCGCGGCGCGCCCTCGGCGTGCGGATCTGCGGCGACGAGCTGATCGAGGGCGGGACGACGATCGAGGAGGCCGTCGCCGTGGCCCGGCTGGTGGAGGCCACCGGCAAGGTCGACTACATCAACACCTCGATCGGGGTCGCCACCGCGACCCTCTACATGATCGAGGCGAGCATGCAGGTGCCGCCGGGCTATGCGATGTTCATCCCGAGCGCGATCCGACAGGCGGTGAGCCTGCCCGTCGTCGGCGTCGGCCGGTTCAAGGACCCGCTGCAGGCCGACCGGGCGCTGGCCGCAGGGCACGCCGACCTCATCGGGGTGGTGCGCGGCCAGATCGCCGACCCGGACTTCGTGGCCAAGGCGCGGGCCGGGCACGCCACCGAGATCCGCACCTGCCTGTCCTGCAACCAGGAGTGCGTGGGACGGATGGGGCTCAACCGCTGGCTGGGCTGCATCGAGAACCCGCGCACCGGCCGGGAGTCGGTGCCGCTGCCGGCGCCGCGCCGGCGCGGGCGGCGGGTCCACGTCGTCGGCGGCGGCCCCGGCGGCATGCAGGCCGCCGTCACCGCCGCCCAGCGCGGGCACCAGGTCACCCTGTTCGAGCGGTCGTCGCGGCTGGGCGGCCAGGTGCCGGTGGCGGCGGCCGTGCCGAGCCGGGCGGAGTTCCTCGACATCGCGCGCAACCTGATCGCGCACGTGCGGCGGATCGGTGTCGACGTGCGGACCTCCGTCGAGGTGGACGCGGACTTCCTGCGCGCGCAGGCCCCGGACGCGGTGGTGCTGGCCACCGGCGCCCGGCCGAACCCCCCGTGGTGGGCGGCCGGGCACCCCCGGGTCGTGGACGTGCGCGACGTGCTGGAGGGGCGGGCGGAGCCGAGCGGCACCGTCGTGGTCGTGGACGAGCTGGGGTTCCACCAGGCCACCTCCGTCGCGGAGCTGCTGGCCGACCGGGGCTGCCGGGTCGAGGTCGTCACCAACGGCATGGTCGTCGGCCAGGACCTCGGGGTGACGCTGGACCTGGAGACCTGGAACGTCCGGGCGGCGGCCAGGGGCATCGTCCAGAGCACCGACCTGGTGCCGATGGGGGTGACACCCGGCGCGGACGGCGGTGTGCTGCTCGCCCTCCAGCACCATCCCACCGGCACCGACACCCGGCGCGCCGTGGACTGGGTGGTCTGCGCCGTCCAGCAACGGGCGGAGGACACCCTCTGGCGCGGCCTGCGCGCGGACCTGCCGGCGCTGCCGTTCTCCGTCCACCGGGTCGGTGACTGCCTCGCCCCCCGCCGCGCGCACGCCGCGGTCGTCGAAGGCCAACGTGTGGCGGTGTCCCTGTGAGCGCAGACGGCCGCGGAGGGAGTGGCCG
>NZ_CEVIVC010000001.1:79802-87191 GCF_982290645.1 Protofrankia sp. CiP1_Cm_nod4 | reverse complement strand
TCGGAGTGAACCGGGAGCTGTGAACGCAGACGGGCGCGAGTGGAGTGGTCGTCCCCGGGACGGGGATGGCCGCGGAGGGAGTGGCCGTCGGAGTGAACCGGGAGCTGTGAACGCGGAGGGTGTGGGAGAAGGGCGGTCCGTTCCGGGCGGGGCGGTGCTTGCCGTGGTGGTGGCGCGCGGCGGGGTCCTGCCGCTGGGTGCCGAGGAGAGCATCGCCGAGGCCGACGGGCAGGCGTTGATCATCGGCGGCGGGGCCAAGGAGGCGGCGCAGGCGGTCACGGGCGCGTCGGCGCTGTGGTGGAGCGACACCGGCCCCGGGCTGCGGGCCGGCGCGCTCGCCCGGGTGCTCGTCGGCGTGCTCGCGGACGTCCCGCTGCTGCTGCTGCCGGCGTCCCCGGACGGCCGTGACCTTGCCCCGCGGCTGGCCGCCGCGCTCGACCGCCCGCTGCTCGCCGGCGCCGTCGCGGTCCGGCGGGACGCCGACGGGGTGGTACGGGCGCAGCTGCCGAGGCTGGACGACCGGCTGCTGCTCACGGTCGAGTGCGCGCGGCCCGCGGTGGCGACCCTGTTGCCGGGCGTGCGTGCGGTGCCCGCGGCCGGGCGGCATCCCGGCCCGCGGGAGCTGCCCCTGCCGCCGCTGCCGCGGCTGCCGGCCGCACTGTCCTCGTCGGCCGTGTCGGCCTGGGCGCGTGATGTCGAGGTCGTCGAGGTGCTCGAGCCGGATCCGGCGACGATGGATCTCGCCGAGGCCGGCCGGGTCGTCGGCGGCGGCGCCGGGCTGGTGCCCACCGGGTCCGGCGCGGGCCAGGGGCGGGCGCTGTTCGGCCTGCTCGCCGCCGTGTCGGCGGCGCTCGGCGCCTCGGCGGGGGCGACCAGGGTCGCCAGTGACGCCGGCTGGATCGGCTACGACCGCCAGATCGGCACGACCGGGGTGACGGTCGGCCCCGAGCTCTACGTCGCGTTCGGGATCTCCGGCGCGAGCCAGCATGTCAGCGGGCTGGGCTCCCCCCGGCACGTGGTGAGCGTCAACACCGACCCGTCCTGCCCGATGACCGCGATGGCCGATCTCGGCCTGGTCACCGACGCCCGTGAGCTGCTGGTGGAGCTGGCCCGGCGGTTCGGCGTCCCCGTCCCCGAGGAGGTCCGGCCGTGACGGCAACACCTGCCGTGTCATCGGCAACGCCCACGGGGCCCACGACGTCCCCGGGGCCCCCGGCGCCCGCGGTGTCGGCGTCACCGGCGTCGTCCGGCCGGCCCGTGCTGTCCTTCGACGCGGTCGTTGTCGGTGCCGGCCCGGCGGGGTCGTCCGCCGCGCTCGAGCTGGCCCGGGCGGGCCGGTCCGTCGCGCTCGTCGAGCGGGGGCCGTTCCCCGGGTCGAAGAATGTCTACGGTGGTGTGATCTACGGCCGGGTCCTCGACGAGGTCCTCCCCGCCTGGTGGGAGGAGGTGCCGGTGGAGCGCTGGGTGGTGCGCCGGTCAAAGATGATCATGACGCCGACGCGTTCGCTGTCCATCGACTACCGCAGCGAGGACTGGGGTGCCGCCCCCTACAACGGGATGACCACCTACCGGGCGGACTTCGACAGCTGGCTGGCGAGCAAGGCCGTGGCCGCGGGCGCCTGGCTGATCACCTCGACCGTGGCCACCGGGCTGCTGCGCGACGCCGCCGGGCGGGTCGTCGGCGTGCGCACCGACCGGGCCGACGGCGACCTGCGCGCGAAGGTCGTGATCGCCTGCGACGGGGTGAACTCGTTCCTGGCGAAGGAGGCCGGCCTGCTGCCGCGGGCCGACGCCGCGCACCACACCCTCGGCGTCAAGGAGGTGCTGGCGCTGCCCGGGGAAGTGATCGACGAGCGCTTCGGGGTGCGCCGCACCGAGGGCGTGGACATCGAGATGCTCGGCTGCACCCGCGGGATCCCCGGCGGCGGCTTCCTCTATACCAACGCGGACACGGTCAGCGTCGGCGTGGTGCTCTCCCTGCCGCACCTGGCCGCGGCGAAGGTGCGTCCCGAAGAGATCATCGCCGATGTGAAGACGCACCCGGCCGTCGCGCACTACCTGCGCGGGTCGACGGTCAAGGAGTACTCCGCCCATCTGATCCCCGAAGGCGGCTACGACGCGATGCCGAAGCTGCACGCCGACGGGCTGCTCCTCGCCGGCGACGCCGCCGGCATGACGCTCGCCGCCGGCATCTGGCTGGAGGGGGTCAACTTCGCCATCGGCTCGGGGCTGGCCGCGGGCCGGGCCGCCGCCCGGGCGGTCACCGCCGGTGACGTCTCCTCGGCCGGGCTCGCCTCCTACCGGTCCGACCTGGCGGGCCAGTTCGTGCTGGCCGACCACAAACGGCTGCGCGGCGCGCCCGAGGTGATCCTCTCCGAACGGATCCAGCAGCGGTATCCCGGCCTGATCACCGACATCGCCGAAGGGGTGTTCACCGTGACGAACCCGACGCCCAAGCCCGGCCTCGCCCGCCTGCTGCGGCGGGCGGCGAGGCGCAACGGCGTGAGCCTGCGCGAGCTGGCCGCCGACGCCGCCCGGATCGGCCGGGTGTTCCGATGAGCCGCCTGCCGCTCGGCCTCGTCAGGGACCGCCGCCGGCCCGGCCGGGCAGCCCCGGCGGCCGCACCGGCCAGAACCGTCCCGGCGGCCACGGGCAGCCCGGCGGACCCGGCCGGCCCGGCTCATCCCGCCGGCCCCGCCGGCCCCGCCGGTGCGGCCGGTGCGGCCGGTGCGGCCGGTGCCGCCACGGGCGAACGCTGGCACGACCTCTCCTTCGACGACCGGATGGCCACCGTCGACTTCCGGGTCGGCGAGCGGGCCCACATCGTGGTCGACTCCGACGTCTGCCGCTCGTGCACCACGAAGGCGTGCGTGACCGCCTGCCCGGCCAACCTGTTCGCCCCGACCTCCGACGGCGGCATCCTGTTCAACTACGAGCAGTGCTTCGAGTGCGGGACCTGCTACATGATCTGCAACAGCGAGAACGCGATCAGATGGACCTACCCGGACGGCGGGCAGGGCGTCGTCTTCCGGCGGGGGTGACGGCGCCATGACGTCACAGCCGTCCGAACCGACACTCACGACACCGGCTGAGACACCGGCCGGAGCCGTGGCCGGGACACCGGCCGTTACCGGGACACCGGCCGTTACCGGGACACCGGCCGAGCCTCCGGCCGGGGCGGTGACCGGGACAGCGGCCGAGACCGGGGGAGTGGCCGGGACACCGGCCGCGCCGCTCGTTGTCGTGTGCCTGCGCCACACCGACCTGCGGCCGGAGGTCGACCCGCTGACCGGGGCCGTCACCCGGGACCCGCGCGGCGCCGGGATCGGCCCGGCCGAGCGGGCCGCCCTCGAGCACGCGCTGCGGATCGCCGAGGCCTGGGGTGGGCCGGTGCTGGCCGTGGCCGCCGGCCCGCCCGCCGCCGACGAGACGCTGCGCGCCGCGGCCGCGCTCGGCGCGCGGGCGCTGCGGGTGCCGTGGCCGGCGCCGATACCGGGGGTGGGGCCGGCGTCGCACGCCGACGGCCCGGGTCACGGTGACGATCCCCGGCATGCCGGCGAGCCGCTCGGCCCCGCCCCGCACTACCTCGACGACCTCGGCCGGGACGAGCGTGCGCTGGCCCGCGCTCTGCTCGCCGCGGTCCGTACGGTCGGGGAGCCGGCGCTGGTGCTCTGCGGCGACCGCTCCCCGGACCGGGGCACGGGCGCGCTGCCCGCGCTGCTCGCGCACGAGCTCGGCGCCGCCCAGGCACTCGGGCTGGTCGACCTGCGTGTCGACGGCGGGTCGCTGCTGGCCGAGCGCCGTCTCGACGGCGGCCGGCGGGAGCGGCTGCGGGTACGCCCGCCGGCGGTGTGCTCGGTCGAGGGCGCCGGCGTCCGGCTGCGGCGGGCGTCCCTGCCGGCGGCCCTGGCGGCACAGCGCGCCGGGATACCCGTGCTGGACGCGGCAGCCGTCGCCGCGGCCGCCGACGGCGACCTGGCGGCTGCCGTCACGGTCCGTTCGGCGGGTCCGTTCCGGCCGCGGACCAGGGTCGTCCCGCCGCCGTCGGGCACCCCCCGGCAGCGTCTGATGGAGCTGACCGGTGTGCTGGCCGCGCACGAACCGCCCACCATCGTCGGCCCCGTGGACGCCGCCGACGCGGCCGACGCACTGCTGGCCTTCCTGGAACGCAACGGCTACCTCGCCGAGCGGCCCCCCGCCGGGCCGTAGCCGCGCTACCGTCGGCGGTGGCTGCCCGGCATCCGGCATCCGGCATCCGGCATCCGCCGTACCAGGGCTGCCCCTACCGAGGCTGCCGTACCGAGCGCCGTCGTCCCGTGGAGGGTGGACCTTGAAGGCCGTCAACCGGCAGATCCGTCTCGCGGCCCGTCCGGTGGGCCTGCCCGCCCCCGGAGACTGGGAGCAGGTCGAGACAGCGGTCCCCGCCCCCGGCGAGGGTGAGTTCCTCGTCGAGATCAGCTATCTCTCCCTCGACCCGGCCATGCGGGGCTGGATGAACCAGGCGCGCTCCTATGTCCCGCCGGTGCCGCTGGGGGAGGTCATGCGCGCCTATGCGGCCGGCCGCGTCGTCGCCTCCAACCATCCCGGGTTCGCCGTGGGCGACCATGTCACCGGGCCGTTCGGGGTCCAGGAGTACGCGCTCTGCGACGGCCGGGGCGTTGCCACGGTCGACCCCGGCCGGGCGCCGCTGCCGACCTACCTCGGCGCGCTCGGGATGCCGGGCCTGACCGCCTACTTCGGGCTGCTCGACGTCGGGCGTCCCCGGCCGGGCGACACCGTGGTGGTCTCGGGGGCCGCCGGCGCCGTCGGCAGCGTGGTGGGCCAGATCGCCAGACGGCTGGGATGCCGTGTCATCGGTATCGCCGGTGGCGCGCGCAAGTGCGGCTGGCTGGTCGACGAGCTCGGTTTCGACGCGGCCATCGACTACAAGGAGCAGGATGTCGAGAACGCGCTGCGCACGCACGCGCCGGACGGCGTCGACATCTACTTCGACAACGTCGGCGGCGACATCCTCGACGCCGTCCTCACCCACCTCGCCCGCGGCGCGCGGGTGGTCATCTGCGGCGCCATCTCGCAGTACAACGCGACCACACAGGTCAGCGGGCCGCGCAACTACCGGTGGCTGCTGATCCAGCGCGCGTCCATGACGGGGATGCTCGTCTCCGACTACGCCGACCGCTATCCGGCGGCAACGGCGGAGCTGGCCACCTGGCTGGCGGACGGTTCGCTGCGGGCGCGTGAGGACATCCTCCCCGGCGGGATCGGACGTTTCCCGGAGGCGCTGCTCCTGCTCTTCTCCGGCGGCAACACCGGCAAACTCGTCCTCGAGATCGCCGGCTCCTGACACTCCTGGCCCCGCGCTCCGGGTCTGTGCCGCGTTCACCGACACCCGACACCCGACACCCGTCGGCCGTAGGTGAAAACCGCTGCCATGACGACGAAATCCACCTACAAGCGTGCAGGCCGTAGGTAGAAAGCGTTGTGATAACAGCGGTTGTGACCTACGGCTGCGAGGGACGGGCAGGCATGGGGGCACATCCGCTGTAGCACCGGATCCTGACGGCCGCCGGCGGTACGGCCGGTACCCGGCACCGGCCGGCCCATCGGAAAATCGGAAATCACGATCGGCCGATACGGAACACTTTTCCGCCGGTTTCTTCCAGTGTTCTTGGCGGATGGTTTATGGTCTGTTCACTACCCGGACGACAGGTTCCGATGGAATTCGGGAAGGTTTCGATGCGGACGCGGGGAAACCCCGTGCCCCGGAATTTCTGGCGACCGGGGCGTGGCGCACGGGCCGTCATCTTCCGGGAGGAGCCGAACGTGGATCCCAGCGCTGGGCCGACTATCACGCGTGACGTCACCGGGGCCACCCCCACCGGCGGGAAGCCCGTGGTCGGAGTACCTGTGGCCAGGGAGCCCGCGGCCGGGGATTCCGCCGTTGGGCAGGCGGTGCTCGACGCCTTCGCCCCCGAGTGGCGGCATGACCCGTACCCGAGCTACGAGATACTGCGCGCGGCCGGCCCGTTCCCACCGGGACCGCTCGGCCTGCGCCTGGTCCCGCGGTACGCCGACTGCAACGCCGTCCTGCAGAACCCGGTGTGGAGCCATGCGGAGGAGCCCGAGCTGCTGCATCCGGGCAGTGACATCCTGGACCTGCCCGCGTCGTTCCTGTGGATGGAGCCGCCGGACCACACCCGGCTGCGTGGGCTGGTCAGCAAGGCGTTCACGCTCCGCACGATCGAGCGCCTGCGACCCCGCGTGGAGCAGGTCGTCGACGAGCTGATCGACCAGGCGGTGGCCGCCGGTGAGGTCGACCTGATCGAGGCGCTGGCCTACCCCCTGCCACTGACCATGATCTGCGAGCTGCTCGGGGTTCCCACCGAAGACCACCCGGCCGTCCGGCGGATGTCCGCGGGGATCGCCCGTGGCCTGGATCCGGACGTGCTGCTCACGCCGGAGGAGGTCGCCGCCCGCACCGACGCGGCCCGGGAGTTCATCGAGTTCTTCGGCGCTCTGATCGCGCGGCGCCGGGCCCAGCCACAGGACGATCTGATCAGCGCTCTCGCCGCGGTCGAGGCGGCCGGTGACCGGCTCACCGCCCACGAGATGCTCGCCACGTTGGTGGTGCTGGTCGTGGCCGGTCACGAGACGACGGTGAACCTGGTGGGCAACGGGGTGCTCGCCCTGCTGCGCAACCCGGACCAGTTCGCGTTGCTGCGCGGCACCCCCGACCTCGCCGCACCCGCGGTGGACGAACTGTTGCGCTACGACGCCCCGTCACAGCTGACCACCCGGGTCGCGACACGGGAGATCGAACTGTCCGGGCACACCTTCGCGCCCGGTGACAGTGTCATGGTGATGTTCGGGTCGGCGAACAGGGACACGGATGCCTTCGACGAACCGGATCGGCTGGACCTGACCCGTTACACGGGCCGCAACAGCGTGAACCGGCACATGTCGTTCGGCATCGGCCTGCACTACTGCATCGGCGCGCCACTCGTCCGGCTGGAAATGGAGGTCGCGCTGCGGGCGCTGGCGGGTCGGGCAGCGACGATCGAACTGCTCGCCGATCCTCCCGTCTACCGGCCCAATCTCGTGGTGCGCGGCATGACCGAGCTGCCCGTGCGCCTCACCGGCTGACCCTGGTGCGGCTCTGGCCCGTCACAGCGCAGGCTGTCTGCCGGGCAGGGTGTGCCGCTTGTGGAGCTGCGTCCGCAGCTGTTCCGCCCCGGCTGTGTCGCCGAGCTCCCACAGGTCGGCTGCGAGGTTGCTCATCGAGCGCAGGGTGGCCGGGTGGTCGTCGCCGAACAGCTGGCGGTGGCGGCGCAGGGTGTCCTCGTCCAGGTCCCGTGCCGCGGCCACGTCGCCCAGCAGGCGCAGATCCTC
>NZ_CEVIVC010000001.1:61666-79235 GCF_982290645.1 Protofrankia sp. CiP1_Cm_nod4 | reverse complement strand
TCGTCCAGGCTTCGTGCCGCGGCCACGTCGCCCAGTACGCGCAGATCCTCGGCGAGGTTGTTCGCCGCGGACAGGGTGTCGGGATGGTCGAGGCCGAGATGGCGGGCCCAGCTCCGGTGGACTTGCTGATGGTGGCTGTGGGCCGCGTGCGGGTCCCCCCGCACCCGCAGGTACCAGCCGGTCTCCAGCAGCAGTCTGCGTGCCTCCGGACCGATGTCCTCAGCCGGATCCTCCGGATACAGGGCGGGTGCGGTCAGCGCATGCGGCGCCAGCACGGCCCACACGGGCCAGCTGTCGGGATCCTCGGTGCCGGGAGGGGCTGCGGCGACCAGCAGGCGGCGGGCTGCTGCCGCGTACCGCCGCCGGTCCCGCGTCAGGCGGGTGCGGGTGACCTCCTGGACCAGGCGGTGTACGCGGATGGCGTCACCGTCACGGGTGACCAGGGAGTAGCCCAGCAGCGCGGTCACTGCCTGTGGCACCTGTCGGCCGGCGAGACCGGACTGCCGCTGCCACCTGCGGCCGACCGGCTGGGTGAGCAGCGTCAGCGGGATCGGCTCCGGGCCGAGGAACGCCGCGAGCCCGAGGAGCCTCACCGCCGCCGGGCTCTCGGTGGCCAGCCGCTGAAGCGACAGCGACCAGGCTGCGTCGACACTGCCGCCATAGACCAGATCCTGCCCTTCCGCCAACAGCCGGTGCCGCCGGGCGCGAAACGTGGCCAGATAACCGGCCGGGGTTTCCCCGCTCTTCTCCAGGTAGGCGGCGGCCTGCCCTACCGCCAGCGGCAGATCCCCCAGCAGGTTGGCCAGCTCGTGGGCGGTGGGCCCGTCGATGTCGGGTACCAGCTGACGGAGCAGGGCGGTCGTCTCGGAACGGCTGAGCACGTCGACCGGAATCCGGGTCGCCAGCGGCGTCCATACCGGGCTGCGTGAGGTGACCAGCACATGCCCGCCCCGGGCGGTGTCCGGCAGCCACTCGCGCACCTCTTCGGCGGACTGGGCGTTATCGAAGATCAGCAGCCAGTCGCCGGTGACGCTCAACCGGTCCAGCACCGCAGCCGCGTCCTCGGCGGCCCGCCCGCTCACCGGCAGCTCAAGCCGCGGCGCCAGCGCGGCCAGCTGCCCGCTCACCAGAACGGGCTGTTCCGCGTCGATCCACCACGCCCACCGGTAGACGTCCGCGTACCGGTGGGCGTACTCGACTGCCAGCTGGGTCTTCCCGACTCCGCCCAGGCCGTACAGCGCCGCCGCGCCCGCCGCCCGGGAGCCCACGGGGCCGGTGACCGCGACCCGGCCGGTGCCGGCCAGCTGCTCGGCTATCTGCTCGAGCAGAGCGTCGCGGCCGGTGAAGAACCGCAGCCGGACGGGAATGTTCCAGACGACCGGCAGCCGGCCGGGAAATCCTGGCTCGGGCCGGCCCGGGAAGGCGGGCGTGGCTGTCGGTTTTCCCCGCTCGTCGCGGACAGCGGCCAGCAGCCGTTGGGTGGCGAGCGTGGCATCCGTCGCGAACAGGTCCACGACGACCCGCTGGGCCAACAGGCCCGGCGGTTTGCAGTCCTCCACCCGTAGCATCAGCAGTCTGCGTTGCCGGCCGCTCGGGTCCGCGTCCAATGCGGCCTGCCATTCAGGGGCAACGTGCTCCGAGGCCAGATAGGCGGCGGAGAGCACCGAAATCGTGCGGGCTGAAAGCTGGGTGGCCCGATGCTTCTCGGCGATGAGGTTGGATCCGGGGACAAAATCCCACGGCTGCACCAGCACGCGGTACCCGACGGCCTCGAGCTGCCAGGCGATCCACTCTGCCCATTCGCGGTCCGCGGAGACGTGGGAGACGAAGAAATCCACCGCGCCCGCGCCGTCCTCCCCGGCCGGAGAGGGTGTGTCCTGCCGCATCGCCCAACCCCCAGTCTGTCGGACGCGGAACGTGGGTATGCATACACCGTGGGTCGTCGTGCGGGCGAGATGTATCGGGTATCCGACGATATCCGCGGCCACGGCCCGCGGGGAGCGCACCGGCCGGACGGCGACAGCCGACCGGCTGGCTGTCAGTAGTACTATTTGTCCCTTTTGTGGGCATTTATAATCCAGGAATCCGGGTTGACGGAGCGGGATTGTCGTCGACTGGACGGCGCGCGGATATAGCTTGGCCGTCAACGCCGATATATGCTGCGCCTGATCGCTGGAGCTCTCCTGGAGAGGACGTCGTCAGTGAAACTCTGGAAGCGGTTCAGGGCGGGTGGCAGAAGCTCCGATGGCAGTGGCTCCTCGAGGACCGAGACTCCGAGGACATCTCGGCCGAGCGGCTACAGCTCGGAAAACCAGGACACGAACGGCCCCCGTTCTGCTGGCCGCAGCTCGAGAGGATATGGTTCCGGCGGTTCCGGCGGTTCCGGCTCGTACGGCGGGGGCTCGAGTCGCAGCGGAGGTTGCTGAGCTCTGATCCACCGTTCAGATTTTTTGTGGTCCTCCTGGTCGCCGGAGCTTGCCGAGCTTCATTCCGGTGTTTTTTGTGGCCAATTTGTGACCTGGCGGCATCAAGCAGCCGGTGCGTCAGCTCCGACCATTGGACACAGTCCCCAGACATAAGCTTTAGCGGCTCTTCATGTCTGGGCAGGGTGGTGTTCTCCCGGGACTGCCGACCGTGACCTGGGCATGGTGGCTGTTCGCGGTGGCTGTTCGCAGTGGCCGCCGGGTGGCGCTGGTGGTCAGGGTGTGCCGAGTGCGGTGAGCCGGTCGCCGGTGAGGACGTGGCCGACCCACTCCGGCTGGGGGCGGGCGCCGAGGGAGCCGTAGAAGTCGAGGGCGGGCGTGTTCCAGTCGAGCACCGCCCAGTTGAGCCGGGCGTACCCCCGTTCGACGCAGTGCCGGGCCAGCGTGGCCACCAGCGCGCGGCCGTAGCCCTGGCCGCGCTGGTCCTCGCGGACGAACAGGTCCTCCAGGTAGATGCCGTGCCGACCGGTCCAGGTGGAGTAGTTCAGGAACCAGACCGCGATGCCGACGATCTCACCGTCCCGTTCGACGACATGGGCGGACACCGCCGGCGCCGGGCCGAACAGCGCCACGTGCAGGTCGTCGGCTGTCGTCCGCACCGCGTCGGGCTCCCGCTCGTAGCGGGCCAGCCCTCTGACACAGTCGAGGATGCCCCCGGCATCACCCGGCCGGGCCGGGCGAAGGACGGCCCCGTCTGCCAACGACAACGTCTCCATGAGCCGAATCGTAGTGAGGCCTGGGTGCGGAATGATCCGCGCCCGGACTCGCCGGACCCGGCCCGGGTCCGGACCAGAACGGACATGTGGGTGGGACGGCGAGCCGTGGCGGCCGCGGGCCGGGTGGGCAGGATGCGGCTCCCCTGGAGCATATCCGCCCCGGGACCATGCCAGGTCACCTCGGTTGCCGTGGTCACCACGCGGCCAATCGCCGCGGCCGTCAGGCCAGCAGGGTGCGGCCGAGGTGGTCGGTGGAGTCGCGGACGCCCGGCAGGACGAAGAAGTAGCCGCCGCCGGTGGGGCTGATGTAGTCGACCAGCGGCTCGTCGATGAGCCGGGTCTGGGTCACCTCGAACTGCCGGGCGATGTCCTGCTGGTAGCAGCAGAAGAGCAGGCCCATGTCCAGGTTGCCGTTGGCGTCGATGCCCCGGTCGTAGTTGTAGCCGCGGCGCAGGATGCGGGAGCTGTCCGTGTCCGGCGTGCGCGGGTTGGACAGCCGGATGTGCGCGTCGAGCGGGATGATGCCGCCGTCGGGGTCGCGGGTGTAGTCCGGGATGTCGGCCTCCGCGGCGCCGTCCAGCGGGGCCCCGGTGTCCCGGCGCCGGCCGATCATCATCTCCTGCTCGTTGAGCGAGACCCGGTCCCAGAACTCCACCAGCATGCGGATGATACGGATGACCTGGTAGGAGCCGCCCTCGGTCCAGGCGGGCTCGGCCGAGGCGGGCCCGTCGCCGCCGTGCACCCAGACCAGCCGGTCCATCTCGGCGGCGGAGGTGACGTCCGGGTTGGCGGTGCCGTCCTTGAAGCCGAGCATGTTGCGCTGGGCTCCCGACGGCCGGGGCGGGTTCTGGAAGCCGTCGACGCGCCAGCGCAGCTGCATGCCGCCGCGGGTGTGCCGGGCGATGTCCCGCAGCGCGTGCAGGACCGTGTCGCGGCTGTGCGCGCACAGCTGCAGGCTGAGGTCGCCGTGGCAGTGCGCCGGGTCCAGCGCGTCGTTGGGGAAGGTGCGCATCGGGGTGAGCCGCCGCGGCCTGCGGCCGGCCAGGCCGAACCGGTCGTCGAAGAGGGAGGCGCCCACCCCGACGGTGACGGTCAGCGCGTCCGGCGGCACCACCGGCCCGAGGATGCCGCTGTCGGACGGCGGGGCGGTCGTCCCGAGATCGACCGGCTCGCCACCGGAGGTCAAGAAGCGTGCACGTTCGGTGATTGCCCTGAACAGCTCGGTCAGCCCGGCGTGGTCTGTGGCGATCACGTCGAAGGAGGCGAACGTCGCCGCCGCCGGCGCCGGGGTGAGGATGCCGGCCTGGTGGGTCCCGTGGAAGGCGACCGTCCGGCCCGGATCCCCGTCACGGGTGGTGTTCTGGTCGTCGCCGGTGGTCGTCGCGAGCGCGGTGCCGCCGGCGCCCACCGCGGCCCCGGCGGCCAGCGCCCCGGCCAGGAAGGACCTGCGCCCGAGCGCGGCGCCGAACGGCCCGCCGCGGCGCCGGGAGGCTGCCGGGACGTCGTGCTCCGCCCGCTGTCGGTGCCGCGGCGAGGGCGCGGCCGTCTCGCCGGCCCCGGGCGCCGGGACGGCCGCGGGCGGCGCGGAGGGCGCGGACGGGGCGGACGGCTCGGACGGCTCGGGTGCCGCGGGCGTTTCGGTCATCGGCGCTGCTCCGGGAGCTTGGAGGAGGTGTCGCGGCCGCGGTGGGAGCGGTCGGGCAAGGGTGTCGGGCTCATCCGGTGTTCCTGATCTCCAGGACGTCGGGAATGGGCGCGAGGGTCTCCAGCAGCCCCCCGAGGCCGCCGTTGAGCCGCTGCCGGTCGGCGAGGGGAAGGGCCCGCGGGGCGGTCCAGGTCCCGGCCGGGCTGCCGATCCGGCGCAGCAGCGTCGCGAAGGCATCCAGCTGCCGGTCGGCCGCGGCCAGCGTGTCCGGTGCCCGGGTCGCCAGCAGCGGAGAAATGATCCTCAGGAGCTCGCGGGTGCCCTCGGTGTTCGCGCCGGCGGTGGCCAGCGTGGTGCCGCTGCCCTGGTCGGCGGCGCCGGTGAGCTGGAACTGCAGGGTGTTCTCGAGGATCTCGTGGGTGCGCAGGGCCAGGTCGTTGGGATCGAGCTCCTGGGCCGGGAACGCCTTGCCCAGCTCGGTGACGTCACCGGCGAGCCGGTCCGCCAGCGGTGTGAGCGCTGCCGCGTCCTCGCCGTGCCACAGCCCGTACTCGATGCGGTGGAAGCCGGTGAAGTCCTCGTCGGTGATGCCGCCGGGCAGGCCGTCGGGCCGTCCGTTGATCGCGGCGTCGAAGTCGCCGAACGTGCCGTACGCGGCGCCGAGGCGTTCGTAGTCGAGATGGGCGGTGAGCCAGTCACGGCGGGCCGCGTCAAGGTCACCGGCCGCCACGTCCGCACGCAAGGTTTCGGTGTCGCGTTGCAGGGTGACCAGGCCGGCGGTGACGAACGCCCGGTAGGCGTCCACCGGCCCGGCCATGATCTCCTCCGTCACCGGGATGACCGCCTGGCCGCCGGCGGCCGAGCCGGTCACCCGCTGGCTCGCCGAGACGATGGGCGGGTCGTTGCCGGGCAGGCACTGCCAGGCGTAGGTGCCGCCGCCGACGGCCGCCGACAACGGCCGGCTGGTGCCCGGCGCGAGCAGCTCGATCTCGGCGTGGATAGCCCCGCTCGCGGGGTCGATCAGACGGACCTCCATGCCCCGGCCACCGGTGTTGCGGACGGTGAAGGTCTGCCGGCCGGGCCGCGGCGCCTGCCAGCCGTCGGCGCAGGAGCCGGCGGTCACCTCGATCGTCGTCGCGTGGGCGCCGTCGGACGGGCCGAGCGCGAGGATCGCGGCACCGGCGGCGACGGCCGGCAGCGCGACGACAGCCATCGGAAGCACCCAGCGGGGCACCGCGCGCGGCGCCCACCGCCGCCCGCCAGGCACCGGCTCGGCCGGGCCAGCCGGCGCCGGCTCGGCGGCCGCGGCCGGTTCGAGGGAGCCAGCCGGCGCCGCGGCGCTGGTCGGTTCGGTGCCGGTCGCTTCGGCGGTGCCGGTCGGCGTGGTGGCGGCGGCCGGGGCGGTGGCCGGGGCGGTGGCGCCGGCGCCCCGCAGGAAGAGCAGCAGCACCGGCACCAGGTAGGCGAGGTAGCCGACGACCTGCAGCACGGTCATCCGCGGGGTGATGTTGAGGATGCCCTCGGTGAGCCTGGCGTACCAGGAGCTCGGGTCGATGGTGGCGCTCAGGTCGAACGCCGTGGCCGCCCCGCCCGGCAGGAGAGCGCTTTCCTGGAGGTCGGCCAGCCCGTACCCGGTGACGCCGGCCGCGATCACGACCAGCCCGATGCCGGTGATCGTGAAGAACCTCGTCAGGTTGATCCGCAGCGTCTGCCGGTAGATGGCGAAGCACGCGGCGGCGGCCAGCGCGATCCCGGCGACGGCCCCGACGAGCGGGCCGGCCGACTCGTCCGCGCCCCGGGTGGTCGTCCAGACGAACAGGGAGGTCTCCAGGCCCTCCCGGGCGACCGCCAGGAACGCGGTGAGGACCAGCATGCCAGGGCCGAGCGCCAGCGCGACGGTGACCCGGCCGCTGATCTCACCGGACAGCGTCCGTGCCGACCGCCGCATCCAGAAGACCATCACGGTGACGAAACCGACCGCGATCAGGCTCAGCACACCGCTGAACGTCTCCTGGGCCGCGGTCGACATCGAGGCGGCGGCGAAGGTGAGGACCGCGCCGAAGCTCGCCGAGAGGGCGACGGCGGCGAGCACTCCCGTCCAGACCTGGGGGAGGCGGGCACGCTGGTCGGCACGCACGAGCGTGGCGACCAGAACCGAAACAATCAGGCTTGCCTCGAAACCCTCGCGTAACCCGATGAGCAGGTTCGGAACGAGATCCGCCCACACGTCTGCCGCCTCCGCCATCGCCGTACGGTCACTGTTCGTCAGAAGGACTCAAGGGAAGGTACCAGAAGAACAGGTAAACCTCACCTAATCGAATATTTATTCTCACAGTAGGCATAAGAACACAAAACGACTTCCCGACATCCGCAGGCGATGTCCGCGCCGGGACGGTGGAGATCACTACCACAGTGCTGGCCGGCGGGCCCTTCGGCCCCTGCCCGAGGGCTACCTTGCAGGAGATAGATCGACACTACGGATACCTGCTGGGGGCAAGCATGAACGCCAGAGCCCTGCGCCGCGCCGGCGTCCTCACCGCTACCGGAGCGCTTGCCACGCTCCTCGGTGCGGCTCCGGCCAGCGCGTCCATCTCCTTCTCCGCCGATACCCGGACCAGCGCCGACACCAGCGCCGGCACCAGCGCCGGCACCAGCGCCGACGCCGGCGGCGCGACCAGTGTCGACACGAGCGTCACCCAGCTCTTCCAGGCCGCCGTGGGCCTGTCCATCGGTGCCCTCTCCGGCGCCTCGAACGCCGTCTCGGTCGCGGCCAGGTCCGTCGGCCCTACGGCGGGGACCGTCGCGGACACCGGCCCGACCGGTTTCGGCGCCGGGCCGGGCGCTGCCGCCGGGCCGGGCGCCGGCGGTGCCGGGACGAGCAGCCCCCAGGACATCTACGGCGCCGCCGCGGGCCTCTCCTACAGCGCGCTGTCGCAGGCGGCGGACGCGCTCACGCGCGCGTCGGGCACTGTCTCCGGTGGCCTGGGCGGGCAGCCGGCCGGCCCCGGAGCCTGACGCCGCGGCCTCGACGGCCGAGTCCCGGTCAGGTGGCGGCGGACGACACCTGTATGCCGCAGTACCGGCCGCTGGTGTCGATCAGATAGAGCTGTGAGCGGCCGGCCGGGTCCAGCAGCAGCGACGTGTTGGCGCTGGTGGGCTGGACGGTGCCGTGGTCCAGGTCCTCGCCGGTGGTGGCGTCGCGGAGGATGAATCCGCATTCCTCGGCGCCGTTGAAGTCCAGGATCTTCACGGCGACGCGGCCCTCAGCGGTGAACGCGTCGGTGTCGCCGGTGTTGGCCTGGTGGGTGAAGGGCAGCGTCACGGCTCCGGCTCCGGCCTGCGGCTCGACCAGGCAGCCGGGGTCGCTCACCTGCCACTGGAAGTTTCCCGGGTGGGAGATCTGGAACGACCACGTTCCGGACAGCCCTCCCTGGTGGAGGACGCTCTCGCCGGTGTCGGCGGAGGTCAGGACGATCTCGCAGGTGTCGGTCGGGACCGGGAGGGTGCTGCGGACGACGGCCCGCCACGGGCCGTCTGCCTGGTAGGAGGCATCCGCCACCGCCGTTCCCGCTCCGGAGCCGGAACCGCCGGCGTCGTCCCCGCCCCCTGGGCGGCGAGGATCCCGGCGATCGTCGCCCCGGCCACGACAACCACGGCGGCGCCGAGTACGGCCGGCCGCGCCCAGCGTGCGGGCCGTGCGGGGATGACGGGCTGGTCGTGGACGGTGGCCGGCAACGGTGGTTCCACCGCCACGGCTGTGGGCCGCACCGGGATGGTGACGGTGGGGGGCGGCGCGGTGGCGGATTCGGCGGGTGCCGCCTGCGTGCCGTCAGCTGCCCGGTCGCTGTCAGCGCTCCCGTTGACAGCGGGAACGCTGACAGCAGGGCTGGTACCGGCAGGGCTGGTACCAGCAAGGTCGTCCCGCAGCGCCCGGGCGGACGGCCGCTGCCGGGGATCGCGGGCGAGGGCGGCGCGGACCAGCTCCCGCAGCGGCCCGGCGAGCTGGTCGTAGTCGGCCGCCGGGCCGCCGGACAGGATGCGGCTGAGAACGGCCTCGGGCCGGCCGGTGCCGAAGGGCGGCTGGCCGGTGGCCGCGAAGACGACGATCCCGGCCCAGGCGAAGACGTCGGTGGCCGCGGTGATCTCGTCGCCGGTCGCCTGCTCGGGGGCGATCCAGGCCGGGGTGCCGACGAAATGGAAACGGCGATGTTCGTGGAAGTCGCCGATGTTCGTGGAAGTCACCGTAGTTCGTGGAAGTCACCGTATCGCCCCGGCAGCCCCTCGTCGCACTGGTGACAGAGGATGGCACCGGCGGCTGATGCGGTACCTGCCGCCGCGGAAGTTGAGCATCTTTCTGCTCCAGGTCGCAGTTCCGGGCGCCGCGGTTCTCCGGTCTTCGGGAGAGTCCGATAGGTGACAGGCGAGATCCGGCGCATGTTGGACCATGAGTGAGCCATTGGAAGCATCGGGGGATGGTGCGGCCGGTGCGGCGGCCGTGATGACAGCGGGTGCCCGCCCGGTCGATCAGGATCGGGGGGTGCGCCGGTGCCGCTCACCGACTTCGTCGGACGGCAGTCCGACATTGTCGCGCTCGCGGGCCTCGTCATGCGGGAGCGGCTGGTCACGGCCACCGGTCCGGGTGGCTGTGGCAAGACCCGCCTGGCCGATCAGGTGATGGCGCGGCTGGCAGAGTGCCGTGGTGAGGTGTTCCCGGCCGGGCTGTTCTGGTTATCCTGCGGTGACCTGACTGACGCCAGTTTGTTACCGTCAGTGCTGATAGCTGCGTTGGGTATGCCGGATCGTTTCGACGTAGCGCCGCTGGAACGGGTCGCCGACCAACTCGGCGAACGTCGGTTGCTCGTGGTCCTGGACGACTGCGACCGCGTGGCCGACGCGGTGCAGGCGCTCGCGTCGGTGCTGCTCCCGAGGTGCGGCGGTGTCCATCTGCTGGCCACCAGCCGGGTCCGATTGGGCGTCGGCGCCGAGGTGGCGTGGCGGGTCCCCCCGATGACGCAGGCCGACGCGGTGGAGCTGTTCCTGGCCAGAGCCGGCGCCGAGATCGGGCCATCCACCTGCGTCACGGCGGTGGATGGCGGCGTGCCCGTGTCTCCGGCCCCGGGCGCGGAGCTCGACCGGCATCTGGTCGCCGAGGTCTGCGCCCGGCTCGACGGCCTGCCGCTGGCCATCGAGCTGGCCGCGGCCCGCACCCGGGTGCTTTCGCTTCCCGAGATCGCACGCGGCGTCGACGACCGTCTGAAGCTGCTGGCGGGTGGCAGCAGGTTCGCGCCGAGGCGGCACCGGACGATCAGAGCCTGCATCGACTGGAGCTACGACCTGCTTGACGAGCTCGGGCGCATCCTCTTACGTCGCCTGGCGGTGTTCGCCGGTGGCGCGCGCATGGCCGAGGTCGAGGCGGTCTGCGCATTCGGTGCCCTGGCCCGCGAGGACGTGCTGGAAGCCCTGACCACGCTGGTGGACCATTCACTGGTTGTCACCGACCGGCGAGCCGTCGACAGCCGGTACCAGCTGCTGGACACCGTCGCGGCTTATGCGCGTGAGCGACTGGACGCATCCGGTGAGGCCGGCGAGGTTCAGCGCCGCCACGGCGGCCTGGGATCCTTCGGGGATGCGGAGCAGACCCTGACCGACCGCCGCGCCCGGATGACCGCGGCGGTGTTCGACGCCGCCGACGAGAGCGCGAAACTCGACGGTCCCACCGCGACCGCCTCCGCCGGCAGGTCGCGGGGATCACGGCGCCGGCCGGCGCTGGGCTGGGCGGCGCTGACCCCGGCCGAACGCGAGGTTGCCAGGGCCGTTGCCCGCGGCCTGTCCAACCCGGCGGTCGGGCGTGCCCTCGCCATATCGCTGAGCACCGTGAAGACCCACCTGGCCCACGTGTTCGGCAAGCTCAACGTCGCCAACCGCGTCGAACTGGCCGCGTTCGTCCTCCGGGCCGACGACCCGGCCGGCTATCCGCCGAACATCGGACCGGAGCTCAGGTAGCGCGGTCGTGCCCGGTACCCGGTACCCGGTACCCCGACCAGCCGGCCCGGTATCTGTCCGGCCCGGTGCCTGCCCGGCCCGGTATCCGCGCCGGGCAGGCACCCGGGTCAACCGGACCAGTCGGCCAGGACCTGGTCGAGGAAGCGCCGCACCAGGTCGACGACCTCGGTCGGGGACGCGGTCGTCACGGCGGTCAGCTCGGTCCGGGAGACGTCGGTGGTCATGCGCAGCCGGGCGATCAGCCCGCCCCGCGGGCCGGGCCGGACGGTCAGTACCAGCAGCCCGGGCCGTGGAGGGCCGCCGTCCGCCATCCCGGCGCCGTCTGCCATTCCGATGCTGTCCACCATCCCGGCACTGTCGACCCGTCGTGTCACCTCGCCGTCGAGCGAACGTCACCGCCGGCTGTGTTCCCGCCGGCGCGGTGCCTGGCCGAGGTCTGCCCGCCCGCCGGGAACACCAGCTCGGTCAGCGCGGCCGAGGGCGCAAGAGCGAGCTCGTCCCGCAGCAGCCCGGCATAGGCGCGGTAGCGGCGCACGGCCTCGCGCACGTTGCCCTCGGCCAGGTGCACCCGGATGAGCACCTGCTGCGCGCTCTCCCGTAACGGGTCGGCCCGGATCGCCGCGTAGGCCGCGTCGGCGGCCGAGCCGTAGCGGCCCAGGGCGAGCAGCCGGACGGCCAGCGCCTCCAGGGCGTGCAGCATCAGCTGGCCCAGCCGTTCGCGTTCGAACAGCACCCAGTCGTCGTACCAGCCAGGCAGCAGCTCGCCGGTCAACGCCGGCTGGATCAGCTCGCCGGTGTCGACGTCGGCCGGCGTGAGCAGCCGGTGGGCGAGCGCGACGGTCTCGTGCGTGTCCACGAGCACGTCCCCGGCCAGTCGAAGACAGGTCGGGGAGGTCTCCACCAGGCCGTCGTGCAGCCGCCCGGCCCGCCACAACGCGGTCCGCAGCCGGCCGTTGGCCGCGCTCTCGCCGACATCCGGCCACAGGATGCCCCGGACGTTGGAGCGCGGCACCGCGTCGGGACGTAGCGCCAGCAGCGCCAGCAGCCGCTGCACCCCGAGGGGGACGGGCCGCGCGGCGCCTCCCAGCACGAGCTGGAAGCCGTTGAGCAGGACGATCCGGGGGCGAGTCCGGTTACGCGTCGCCAACGTACTCGATGCGTAGGGCACATGCAGATCGTGACTGGTGACCGGCCGCGGAACATCGGCCGATCGGCCGATAGCGCTCGTGGACAGGATGTGGTGACGCTGCGCCGGACGCGGCGGTGACGGGTATGTGACGCTGCCGGCGCACCATGATTCCATGCAGGCAACCCGAGTGGAGTGCGTCGTCCGGGCGGGCGGAGGCTTTCGGTGAGTCTCTTCACCCGCGGCGGCAGCCGGAAACCGCTGGTCACGGCGGGTGAAGCGCCGCCTGCGTCGCCGGGCGCCGGGCCGTTGAGTGTCCTGTCACCAGGCGCTGTGCCGTCGGATGCCGTCTCGTCCGGAGCCGTGCCGTCGGGGGTCGCGCCGTCGGTGCGGCCGGAGGCGCTCCGGGCGGCGGCGAGCCCGCCGGGCCCAACTGTGATCACATCGTCCGACCAGGCCGTCTCGGCGCTCCTCAAGGTGCTCTCCGGCTATCTCGATCCTGATGCCGAGCCCGTCGGCGTAACGCCCGGCCCATCGGTTGTCGTGCTCCAGGTCAGCGATCGGGCGCTCGGACTGGGCAACCTGCGCGGTCTGGGGGCCGTCGGCCCGTTCCCCGCGGTCGAGCTGCGCGGCGGCCAGCTTGAATGCGTCGTCCGGTTTCAGGTCTGGGGCGCCACCCCGGAGGCGGCGGATGCGCGGATGACGGCTCTGCAGGGCCGTCTCCTCGGCGCCAGAGCGGACCTGTGGGACGCAGGTTTCCTGCAGCTGGACGGCGTCGCCGGTGCCCTTCCGGCAGAGGGCCGTGGGGCCTGGTCACGGACCGCCGACTATCACGTCCTGTTCGAATACCAGCTCGCGCCGACCGTGGACGCCGAGAGCCTGATAGCCGTGGTACCCGTCGACACCGGCCAGGAGGTGGCCGGCTCGCTGGTCGAGGAGCGGGCCACGGTCACCGGCGACAGTGTCCGCTGGGATCAGACCGGCGCTGCCGCGCTGGTACTGCGGGGTGGCCGGCGTGGTGTCGGCCACCTGGCGATCGCCGCCTACCTGCCGGCGCCCGTACCCACCGGTGGCGTCCGGCTGCTGCGCACCCATGACGGTGCCACCGGCGCACCGGCCGGGTATCCGACGCTCGCGGCGTTTCTCGCGGCCGTCGCGGACCCGGTGTCCCCGCAGCGTCACGGTGTGTGGGTCTTCCCGTCGCTGGCCGAGTTCGTCGCGGCCTTCGACGAAGCCGGTGACCTGCTGCTCGGCGACTGGGATTCCGACGGCGTGCCGGATGGCTACCAGGTGGGGCAGCTGGCGCTGAACCCGCCCGTACCACTGCCGGACGCCCAGGACCGCCTCGAGGTCTCGCTTGGGACCACGCCCTTCGACCACCCGGCGGTGCTCTACCTGCGGGCCGCACGCGTACCCGGCTGACCAGGGCATTCGGCCGACCCAGTTCGGCTGGCCCAGAAGCCGGCTGGCCCAGAAGCCGGCCGACCCAGAAGGAGGACGGAGCATGGCTGAGATGGTGCTGCCCGGCACCTACATCGATGTGCGGCCGGAGGGGCTGATCGTACCCGCGCGGGTGAGTGTCGGGACGGTCGCCGTCGTCGGCACCGCGCGGAAGGGGGAGCTCAACAAACCCGTCGCGGTGGGTGGTTTCCTTGAGGCCCGGGAGATATTCGGCGCCTACGACCCCTGGGTGGACGGCCGGAGCAACGAGCTGACCCTCGTGCGCGCCATCGAGATCGCTGCCGCGCACGGCGCGACCTCGATCATCGCGGTGCGGGTGTCCGCGGTCGACGGGAACGGCAGTCCCACCGCGGCCGCCGCGGCCCACACGCTCCGGTCGGCTGACGGCGGTGACGGCGTCGTGCTGACGGCGAAGAGCCCGGGAACCTGGAGCGGCGAGCTGGGCGTGCAGGTCGTGGCCGCCGACTCGCCGGCCTTCGTCGGCCCGGAGAAGCACACCGGCGCCACCTCGGTGACGCTGCAGCACACCCCGGTGGGAAACAGCGCCCGCAACCGGGTGCAGCTGTTCACCCCGGCCGACGGCGTCACCCGCTCACTGAGCGTCCTGCGGGACGACACGGCGACTCCGCAGGCGAACGAAGTGAAGATCAATCGTTCTACCGGTGCTCTCACGTTCGCCCAGGGATTCACCCTCAAGGCGGAGGATGTGGTCACCGCGTGGTACGAGGTCGCTCCGGAGGGTGCGAACACGGTCGTGCTGAGCCTGGGCCGTACCGAGGAACGGTATACCGTCGTCAACGGTGACGATCTCGTCACCGATATCGGCTCCTCGGCGTGGGTGGACGCGAGAAAGGGTGGCCAGTCCGGCAAGGCGCTGAAACCCACCGACTATCCGGCCGCCTTCGGCACCGGCACCGGCAACACACCGGGCAGCAACGGCGAAGCCACCGGGACGGGCGACACCGAGTACAAGGCGGCCCTGGACCTGTTGCTCAACGAGGACGCGCACATCATCGTCGGTGCGGGCCGGAGCACGGCGTTCGCCGACGAGCTCGGCGGCCACTGCCAGCTGGCCAGCAGCGACGCCTTCGGGCGGGACCGCATCGCCGTGGTCGGGGCCGAGCTCGGCACCAGCCTGGACGTCCTGCGCGGTCACAACATCGACAGTGACCGGGTCGTCCTCGTCGCCCCCGGCATCACGTTCGGGGACGCCGCCGCCGGCACGGACGTCACGCTGCCCGGGGCGTACGCCGCGGCGGCCGTTGCCGGTCTGCTCGCCAGCTACCCGCCCCACGTCAGCCTGACGAACAAGGCGCTGCCGGTCGGCGATCTCGAGGTGCGCTACACCCGGGCGCAGCTGACCCAGCTCGTCCAGGCCCGGATACTCGCCCTGGAGGCGCGGCAGGGTTTCCGCGTCGTGCAGGGCATCACGACGTCGGGCAACACCGCCTGGAAACAGATCACCACCCGTCGGATCGTCGACTACGCGAAGTTCGGCGTCCGCGCGGCGAGCACGTCCTACATCGGTCTGCTGAACAACGAGCGGGTACGCACGGCGCTGCGGACCACCATCGCCAGTTTCCTCAACGAGATGGTGGACGGCGAGATGCTGATCAGCTATGACCTCGACGTCACGGCCACCCGGGAACAGCAGCGAAAGGGAATCGTCGCGGTGACGCTGATCCTGCGGCCCACCTTCAGCATCGACTTCATCGAGGTCACGATTTTCCTTGAATAAGAGGTTCCTCGGGAAAGCGTTTCCTCGAGTTTCCCAACCCGTCCGGAAGGAGGAGCCGCATGGCACTGGACAAGGTGTACGTCGGCGCCCACGGCACGCTCGGCATCGCGGTGGAGGGCACTCCCGCCCAACAGGCCGACTTCACCGCCGTCAACGACGCCTACAGCTCCGCGGTCGTGGGCCGCGTCACCGACGTGGAGGTGTGCGTACGCACGGAGCTGGAGGAGTTCTACGAGATCGGCGCGCGTGACGTGAGCACGATCTCCCCTGGAAACGTGCACATCAGCGGCGGCATCGGCCGGGCCTACATCAACGGTTCCCTGCTGTTCCTGCTGCTGGGCCGCGGTGCTCTGGAGAAGGACAGGACGAGCATCCAGCCGCGTTTCGTTCTCAACCTCACCCTGCGGAACTCGCACATCCCGGACAACGCGCTGAAGGTGAACGTCTTCGGCGTGAAGTTCGAGACGTGGGGTTTCCGGCTGCCGCAGGAGGGTTTCGTGATGGAGCAGGTCCGGTTCAAGGCGACACGGATCGGCGTCCTCGACAACGAGGCCGGCAAGGACGTGTCCGTGACCTTCCCCGCGCTCCCGGCGTCCTGACAAGGGCACGGCACAAGGGCACGGCCGGACGGTACCCGATGAACGCACAGGCAGGCAGGCGGATGGGCATTCGGTTGCCATTCGACGGATATTCGACGGGCACCCGGAGTGCGTTCCGTGAACGTCCGGACGAGCACACGCTGCGCCTCCGTCGAACTCCGATGGCCGTGCGGTGAGCACGTAGCGAGCACACGGTGAGGATGCGCGATGACGCTGACGGCTGAGGATCTCCTGGTCGGGGCGGACCTGACGCACGACGTCCGGATACCCGCCGCACTGCTGGCGGGCGGTGGGGCCGAGGAGACCGAGGAGGTCGAGGATGTCGAGGCGACGGTCGTGCTGCGGCCACTGACCGTACGGGACCTGCAGCAGATCGGCCGTGCCGGTGAGGACAACGACGACGGCCTGGCTGCCGCGTTGATGATCAGACAGGCCCTCGTTAAGCCCGCCCTCGGGCTCGACCAGATAACGCGGTTGCCGGCGGGCCTGGCCAGGTTCCTGGTCGAGCGGATCAACCAGATCAGCGGCGTCGACACCCCGCGCGACGAGCTGGCCGAGCTGGTCCAGACCCCGCTGGCGCGGGCCTGTTTCGTGCTGGCCAGGGAATTCGGATGGACGCCGGAGGAGGTGAGCGGGATGACGATCGGCCAGATCCTGCTCTACCTCGAGCTGGTCCGCGCCGATGGGGCCAGCCGATGACGGGCGTGCCGATGGCTGGTGCGGTCCCGGGCAGACCGGGACCGGTGATACTCGACCGGCTGTGGTGGTCGAGCCCGGCCCGCCGGGCCGCCACCGTGCTGTCGACCGGCCCGTCGATCGACAGCTGGTCGCGGGCCCTGGCGGCCCCCGCGCGGCGGGCGGCCAGGACGTGTGCGCTCTGGGCGTGGGCTCGGACGCCGGCCGAGCCGCCCCGGCTGCACCGCCAGCCGCTGCTCGGGACGTGCCTGGAGCAGGTGCTGGACGGCGTCGGCCTGAACGACGACGCCACGGGGGAGGAGCGGCCCGCCGGCGCACCGCCACGCCGGGCCCGGCAGCGCCTCCCGTTACCCCGTGGCGCACGCCCAGGAGCCGCGCACCACGCGTCGGCGGACCCGGACGGGGTGAGGACCGGTGGGGCGGACGGCTCGCCATGCCAGCCGGAGCAGCCGCGGTGGCCAAAGCGGCCGGAGCAGCAGCGGCCGGAGCAGCAGGGACAGCCGGTGGACAGCCGGGTTCCGGCGCCGCCGGAGGTACGCCGACAGCCGGCGCGTGCCGACCAGGCCCTGCTGTGCCGGCTCGCCGGGACAGCGGATGCCGACGCCGTGGTCGCACCGGCGCCGGGGAAGGCAGCGCCGGTGACCCTGCCGACCGTGGGGAAGAAGGCACCGCCGACGCGGGCGGGAGGTGCGCCGCACACCCGGTGCCCGCAGCCCGGCACGCCGGCGGCAGCCTTCGAGCCGGCCGTCCGCCGGCTGGCGGGGCGCCTGCGGTATCCCGAGCCGGCTACCCGCGAAGAGGGGCGCCCGGCTGCCGCGGCCCGGCGGCACCGCGCCGTCCCCACGCCGTCCGGCGCCGTCCCCACGTCACCCCGGACCGCCCCGCGGCCGCCTTGCGCACTCCCGCTGTCCGGTCCGGGTGCTCCGCCGGACATCCTGCTGCGCCACCACAACCCCGGCCATGCCCACGGCCCCGGCCGCGCCGGTACCGGTATGCCCCGGCGCGCCGCGGCCCGGCCGGGCGCCACGCTCGGCCGTGACGCCGAGCATCCGGCGGTGACCGGGCCGGAGCGGACCACCGGGCGGCCCGGATCATCTGCTCC
>NZ_CEVIVC010000001.1:41065-61062 GCF_982290645.1 Protofrankia sp. CiP1_Cm_nod4 | reverse complement strand
CTCCACCGGGTCCGTCGGCTCCACCGGGTCCACCGGGTCCGTCGGGTCCGTCGTCCCGCGGCGCCGCCGGCGGGCTCGGCGGCCCTGGCCGGCGGGCGGACGGTCGTACCCAGTGGCTTGCTGACCCCTCCGTCCTGCCTACCGGCCAGGGTGAATGGCCGGACGATGCCGGCGGCCGATCCATGCCGCGATCCATGCCGGGCGTTTCTCGACCCGGGTGGAGCATCGACGGCGCCAGGCAGCGGCGTCCGAACCAGGCGGGCCAACCGGGCCGGCCGAACCAGGCGGATCAGGCGACCGGGTGGGCCGAGGCTCCGGCCGGGCCGGCGGGCTCCGGAACCGGGCCGGTGGGCAGGCCGGGCCCATCGGGCCCATCGAGCCCGCCGATGCCGGCCCCGCACCCGGCGGTGAACGCACCGACGGCGTCGGCCCGGCTGGATCCCGCGCCGGTCATGACGGCGTCGCATCCGGCCCTGGTCGCGTCCGCCGGGCTGCCGGTGATCCCGGTGGCCGGGGCGTCCCTGCGGCGCGGGGCGGAACGCGACGCCACCGGACCGGACCTGCTGGACGACGCGGAGCTGACCCGCCGGATCGCCCGGGTGCTGCAAGACGAGGCCCGCCGGCACGGGATCGAGGTGTGAACCGGTATGAGACCGATGCTGGACGGCCTGGAACTGCCGCACGTGCAGGAGATCGGCACCTACGACCGGCGCGTGCTCGCCGAGCACCAGGCGCCGGGAGGCGACGGCAGCCAGCTGCAGGACCTGGGCCGGCGGCCGACCCGGGTGGCGCTGTGGGGGGTGGCGACCGGTACCGAGGCGGCGGGGTTCATCGACGAGCTGCAGCAGAGGTTCCGCTCGGGCTCGGCGCTCCCTTTCGTCGCCGACATCACCACCGACGCCAGGATCGACAAGGTTGTGATCGACGACCTGCAGCTCCAGGAGCTCGGCGGCCGTCCGGAACGCACGGCCTTCGTCCTGAGCCTGCGCCAGTTCCTCGAGCCCGCCGAGCCCGCCGGCCCGGCGACGGCGGCCCCCGACGTCCTCGGTGACGCCACCGAGCTGATGGACCGGCTGGTGGACGGGCTGGCCCTCGGCCAGGCATTCGTCACCGGCCTGGAGAAGTTCGTCGAAACCCTGTCGCCGTTCGTCGAGCGGATCAGCACGCTCAATGAGCTCCTCACGAGGTGAACTCCCGACCGGAGGTGAGAATCCCGACCGCAGACGAGTTCTCGGCCGCACATGAACCACCGCACATGAACCACCGGACGTGAGAATCCGGACCGAGCACGAGCTCCCGACAGATACGGACTCCCAGCGGAGGCGGCACGGTGGCCACCAACCTGTTTGATGACCTGAAGAAAGCTCTACAGGACCTGAAGGACTTCCTCAACGCGCACAAGGGTCCGGTCCAACAGGCGGTGCACGCGCTGAAGGCGGTCGGCCTGCCGATCGGGGACCTGCTCACCCAGCTGAGCGGCCTGCTGGCCAGACTTCAGACGGAAATCAAGAATCTCGACGTCTCCGGGGTTCCCGGGCTCAGCGACATCTCGGCGTTCACCGGCGGCGTGCGGTCGGTGCTCGACGCGGCGAAGAAGCTGCTGCCCGGCGACGCCGACGCCATCGGCGAAGTGGAGCGGATTGTCGACGTGGTCAGCAGCCTGCCGTCGCTGGACCAGGTGAAGACGGAGATCATCGAGCTGATCGACACCATTACCGGCATCCTCGGCGAAATCAACAGGTGAGCCTGACCGGTATCAACGCGCAACCGGTGTCAACACGCAAACGAGCGGGAGGGATCGCGGTGGCGGTGAAGCCGATGCTCGGCGACCTCGAGCTGCAGCTGGTCGACGAGATCGAGTCCGACCAGGACCGGGTGCTCGAGGATCACCCGGTACCCGGGCTGGAGGGCGATTTCACCGCGGATGCCGGCCGTCGCAACACCACGGTCACGCTCACCGGGGCCATCGCCGGCGAAGAGGCCGCCAAGGATCTCGCGGCGCTGCGCGAGAAGTTCCTGACCGCCAGCCCCGTCCCGTTCGCGGCGGACATCGCCACCGCCACCCGGGTGCAGGACGTCCTGGTCGAGGAGATGGGTGTGCGGGCGCTGGCCGGCAAGCCCGAGCTGTACGAGTACGCCTTCACCCTGCGTGAGTTCGCCCCCGCGCCCGCGGTGCCGACACAGCCGCCGCCGGTGATACCGCCGCCGCCGATCCCGCCACAGGTGGGTGTGCTGGAGGTCGAGGTCGTCGTGGCGGGCCGGCCGGACTTCGACATGAGCGCGGTCACCGTGACCGTCGCCGGCACCCGGGCCGACGGCGGCGCGCTGGACCGCAGCCTCACCACCCGCACCGGCAACGTGTGGACCGAGACCACCTTCCCGCCCGGCACCTACACCGCCCGCGCCACGGTCACCGCCCCGCCGTCCCTGCAGGGCGAGGCCGCCGCGGTCGTCCGGCCGGGCGCGCTGACCCACGTGACGATCGTCCTGCGTCCGGCCCCGCTGCTCGCGGCCACCTTCGTCGTCCACTTCCACTTCGACAACGCGTTCGTCGAGCCGTGCATGCGCACGGTGCTCTCGCAGGTGGTGGCCTACGCCCGGGCACACCCCGACGAGCGGCTGCTCGTCGTCGGCCACACGGACCTCACCGGCCCACCCGGATACAACCAGTCGCTGTCCGAGCGCCGGGCCCGCGCGGTGTTCGCCATGCTGACGGCCGGCAACGACCAGGCGGCGGCCGACGCGGCCCGGCAGGAGTGGAACCAGCTGCGCAAACCGCATCCGGCCGGAACCGTGCGAACCCTCGCCGACGGCTGGGGACGCCGCGAGCAGCAGTGGATCCTCCAGGACCTCGGCCGCTACCAGGGCAACATCGACTACCGGGACGACGCCGGCACCGTGACGCCGCCGCCGGAGAACGCCGAGCTGACCCGGCAGGCGGTACGGCGCTTCCAGTCCGACCGGGGGCTGCCGCAGTCCGGCACGGTGGACGAGGCCACCTGGGCCGCGCTGATCGACGCCTACCTGGCCCGCGACCCGCTGTCGGTGAGCCCGGCCCGGCTGCTGCCGAACGCGTCCACCGGCTGCGACGGCGGCCCGCTGAAATGGCTGGGCTGCGGCGAGAGCGACCCGGTGGACGACACCCCGAAGGCCGAACGGCGCAACCGCCGGGTGGAACTGCTTTTCGTCCGGGCCGACCGTCTGCCCGCCGCCGTGCGCCAGCCGGACACCTTCGACCTTCCCGCGCCGGGGGCGGTGAGCCCGAGATGGTGCCTGAACCCGGCCAGGACGGTCAACCGCACCTGCTTCGTCCGCCCGTACCCCCACCCGCAGAACCCGCGGCCGGGCTCCGGGGACCCGGACCCCGCACCCAAGGAGATCTGCACGGCTCCGGACGCCGAGCGTTTCTCCCGCCGGCCGGCCGAGCCGGGCAACGTCCAGGTGAGCGTCCACATCCACTTCGAGGACGGCACCCCGCTGCCGGACACGCCGTTCGTGCTGATCGCTCCGGACGGAAGAATCATGACCGGTGAGCACCGCGAGCGGACGGACGCTCTGCGCGGTTGGCCGACCGCGCGCCGCACAGGGCCCGATGGCCGCTGCGCGTTCGCCGATCCCGCCGGAATCGGCGTCTACACCCTCGAGGTCCGGGCACCGGTGGTCGTCCGGCGTAAGGGCGAGCCGCTGTCCGCGGCAAAGGGCAACGTCGTCTGCGCCAGGCTGGCGGACCCGGCGTCGGTGCTCGAGGCCGTCGTCACCAGCCGGGCCGCCGCGGCCGTCCGCCCCGGCATCAGCGCACCGGCGGCGGTCGTCGTCCGCAGGCCGGGCTGCAACCCGCGCCGGCAGCGAATCCGGCTCGGCGTCGACACCGCCTTCACCGGCTCCGGGACGTTCACCCGCTCCGGCGACGCCGTCCGCTTCTTCGACGCCGCCGTCGCCGGCACCGAGCTGGCCTTCGACGGCACCGACAACGTCTTCACCGCCGCGCGGCTGCTCGCCGGCGCCGAGGTCTTCGCCGAGGGCAGCCGCGCCAGCACCGCCGTGGACGACGTCGTGCTGCGGCTGGCGCTGACCGTGGACGGCCAGGCCGGGCACACGGCCGAGGCCGCGATGACCGCCGTCGAGCTGACCCTCGACGTCTGCGCGAGCCGGACCGCGGCCGACGCCGATCCGCCGCCGCTGACCGCCGCGGCGAAGCTGAGCCCCGGCCGTTTCCTGCACGTCGCGCTGCCCGATCTCAGCCATGAGCGCGCCATGCTGCTCGTGCGTCCGCCGGTGCCCGCGGGCTTCACCGGCGATCTCGTCCTGACGCCGGTCACCGACGGGGTGCGGGCGTTCACCGAGGAGGTGCCGGCCGCCGGCCAGGTGGCGGTGGCCACCGCGGCCGCACCGCTGGTGCTGGCGGCGGTCACCCCCCCGGCCGGCCGCCGGTTGTTCGCCGAAGGCGTCACCGACAGCCCGCTCGGCGCCGACACCGGCTTCCAGCTGGGGCTGGCCGGCGTGGAGCCGGAGGGGGACCGGGTGACCGCGACCGTCGGCCGGCTCGAGGTGGTCGACACCGCCACCGCGCAGGCGCCGGCGGCCGGGTTCGTCCGGATCGGCCTGTGGGACCATGCCTTCGACGCCGCCGGGCAGGTGGTCAACCAGGCCACCGAGGCCGCCAACTTCGTCGGCTCTGACACCAGGCGTTTCTACTTCCGGCTGCGGGACGCGTCGCGGTCCGGCAAGGGCGCCACGGACATCGAGTGGCGCACCGTGCGGGACAACGGCGACGACTTCTCCTTCCGCTACCCTTCACAACCCGTTATGCCACCCGGCGACCGGGGCCTGACCCTCGTCGAGTCGGCCGCCGGCTCCGGTGTCTTCATCTCCCGGGCCGTGATGCTGGTGACCGACGAGGACGACCAGAACCAGCCCACGCACAGTGGCCTGCCGGCGGGCGTCCCGGCTGCCGGGACGGTACCGGGCCGCGGCCAACGCAACCACCGGCTCCGCCCGGCGGACGTGCGCAGCCAGGTGGTGTGCACCTATCCCCAGCCGGGCGTGCCCGGGGTCAGGGCCGCCCGGACGACGCCGGTCTTCCAGCGGCCCCCCACCGGCGCCGACGAGCGGCGCCGGCTGTCCTTGCAGATCTTCGTGCTTAGGCTCGGTCCGGGCCGCAACGATGGAGTGGTGAAGACCGAACCAGCTGATCCGATCTTCACGAGGGACCTGCGGGTGGTCGAGGAGGCATACGCCCGGCTGGGAATCGAGGTCGAGACCGTCGTCGGACAGGGCGCGGATGCGAAAGACGTCAAACAGGAGAACCGCCTGGTGTCCGACGAGACCGTACGGCTGACCGGGCCGGCGGCGTTCGTGCTGCTGCGCCCGCCCGTGGCCGACGACCCGCGTAACACGGTGGTGCGGTACCGCGGCGGGGCCGCGACGAGGCTGAGAGTGGTGACCGGCCGGGCGCCGGGCGCGGGTGAGGCCGCGCTCGATCTCGCCACCGGCCGGCTGACGCTCCCCTCGCCGCCCGCCCCCGGCGACCGGCTGGTGGCCACCTACGTCAGCGTCGGTCACCGGGTGGTCCTGATCGCACCGCCGCCCGGCGTCGACCCGGCGGCGGTGCGCTACGACCTGGTCGATCCCGCCAAGGACGACGAGGCGACGATCGGCGCGGCCCACCCGCCACTGGCGGACCCGAACGGCCCCGGGCTTGCGGGCACCATCCGGGTGTTCTACACCGGCGGGCTGCCGACCCGGCACAACCTCGGCGAGTCCTGGACGGAGATCAACTATTTGGGCACGAAACCGCAGGTGGCGGCATGCTTCGTTGACGGCCCGAGGATGACGCCGTATGTGCTGGCGCACGAGATAGGTCATGTCCTGACGGACAAATCCGGCGCTGTGCACGGGGGCCACTACGCGCAGCCGGCCGCGCCCGCGGGCAACCAGCTGTTCGTCGCCCAGAACCTGATGAACGGCGCGCCCCTGCCACCCGCGAGCGTCACAGGGACCAAACGGCTGTGGGACGTCCCGGACGCCGACGGTGTCAACCAGTTCACCGCGATCCGTGGCTCGCATCTCCTGCGTGCCTTCTGACCGTGCAGACCCGAGTGGAGATCCGGATGAGCCTCGAGGACGAGGTGCACGAGCTCGTCGAACTCCTCGAGACCGAGGATCTGGTTCCGTTCGCCGCGATGACGGCCTTCGAGCGGTTCGGCGAGGCGGCCAGGAACGAGGTCGTGGCGCGCACGGCGCGGCAGTTCTCCCCGCCGCCGTCCGGACGGCTGCTGGCCCAGCTGCCGCAGATCGTCACCGATGTCTCAAGACCGGCGCTGACCGGTATCTACCTTGCCAACCTGCGCTCACCGGACCCGCTGGCCCGGCTGTCCAGCCTGACCGGCCTGGTGGCCCTGGAGTATCCGCAGGCCACGGACCTGGCGTTGGCCGCGCTGCGCGACGGCACCGACCAGGTCGTCGCGGCCGCCGCGCGGATCCTGCTGCCGGCGGCGGAGCACGACGAGCGGCTGCGGGCGCTGCTGGCCGGCGTGCACGCCGACCACCGCGGCGACCCGGCGTTCCACCTGACGACGACCCTGCTGGCCGCGCACGGCATCGGGCCGGGGGAGGTCGCATGACCGCGCTGCTGCGGCCCGCCTACGTGCTGACCTTCCGCGAGCCGGGCGGTGACACCACGGGCGGCGGCGCGGCAGGCGGGGCGGGCACCGCCGGAGCGGGTGGCGCCGGCACGGTCGTCGACAGCCGGGCCGTGCCCGGTGTCAGCACCGTCAGCGAGCTGCGGGTGGAGCTCGGGATGGCCGGGGCGGCGGACCGGGTCACCCTCACGATGGGCCGGCTCGCCACCTTCCGCCCGCAGCCGGGTCAGCGGCTCGACGTCGCGCTCGGCTACACCGAGGGCGACCAGCCGCGGCAGGTCGTCACCGCGACAATCGTCGACGCCGATCCGGACCTGCGCACCCGCCGGCTGCTCGCGCACGGCGCGGCCGAGGCGTTGCTGCACACCCGGCTGGACCGGACCTTCGAGAGGAGCACCGCCGGCGCGATCGTCACCGAGCTGGCCGCCGCGGCCGGCGTCACGGTGGCGGCCGCCGATGACGGCATCCTGTTCCCCGCCTACGTCGTCGACGCCCGGCGCAGCGCCTACCGGCACATCGGGGAGCTGGCCGAGCTGTGCGGCTTCGACCGGTACGTCGACGAGCAGGGCAGGCTGGTGTTCGCCCGGTTCACCGGCGGGCGGACCGCGCACGTCTTCGAGTACGGCAGGCACATCCTGGCGCTGCGGGCGGACCGGCGGCCATCGCGGGCGACCAGGGTCACGGCGCTGGGGGAGTCGCCCGGTGCCTCCCGCGGCGACGATTCCTGGGCGTGGCTGGCCAAGGATCTCGCCCCGTACACCGGGACGGCCGGTTCGGGCGACGCCGTCCTGCTGCTCGAGCGCAGCGCGCTGCGCACGGCGCGGGCGGCGCAGCAGGCCGCGCAGGCCGCGCTGACGGAGCTCCGCCGGGAGTCGAGCGTGGGCGAGCTGCTGGTGACCGGCGCGCCCCAGGTGCGGCTCGGTGACGCGCTGCGGATCTCGGGGGTGCCGGAGCGCGGGATGGACGGCACGTACCAGGTCCGGTCGGTCACCCACCAGCTGCGTAAGGACAGCGGGTTCACCACCCGGGTCGGGTTCCGGGGGATCGGGACATGACGATGCGGCGAGGACGAGGACGAGGACGATGCGGCGATGAGCATGATCGTCAATACCCTGCAGGAGATCATCCGGCACGAGCTGCGCGGCATCCGGGTGAACGAGGTCGGCTTGGTCGAGGCCGTCCACCCGCACGCCGACACAGCCGACGGCGACAACTACGGCTGCGACGTCCGGCTGCGTGGCGGGCTGCTGCTGCGGCGGGTGCCGATCGCCACGACGCGCATCGGCTCGGCGGCCGTCCCCAACGTGGGCGACCTGGTGCTGCTCGCCTTCGACCGGGGCGACGTCAACGCGCCGATCGTGGTCGGCCGGCTCTACAACGACGTCGACCGTCCGCCGTTGAACAAGCCGAACGAGGTGATTTTCCGGCTGCCGCTGGCCGGAGCCGACGACAGGACGGTCAGGGGCGCCGTCCGCACCACCGACCGCGGCACGCCGGCCCGCGAGCTGATCTTCGAGCTGCCGCCGAAGATCACCGTCCGGGTGACGGACGCCGCCGTGCGGGCCACCGCGGGCAGGACCGAGCTGCGCCTGGACCAGCCGGACGGCGGGTCCGGCACGGTCACCGTCGTCGCCGGCCGAACCAGGATCGTGATGAACCAGGACGGCGACGTCACGGTCGAGGCGGCCCAGGCCATGACGCTTCGCGCGACGGGCTCGCTCACCCTCGAGGGCGCCAGTGTCGCGATCAAGGGCACTGGCGACGTGACCGTCGAGGCCGGGGGGTCGGCGACACTGAAGGCCTCCGGGACGGCCACCGTGCAGGCCGCTGGCGCGACGACCCTGCAGGGCGCGCTCGTCGCCATCAAGGGCGTCACCTCTTTCTCACCGTGAGTGCCGACGATGCCTGGACCTCCCGTCTCCCTCGGCTGCGCCGTGATGCTGACTCCCGGACTGTCGGGACCACCCGACACCGGCACGGTGACGGCCGTCTTCCCGCCCTTCATCACCGCCGGTGGGATGCCGCTGGCCGTCACCGGCTCGCTGTGCCTGATGGTGAACTCCGTCTGGGGCTTCCCGTACCCGCTGGTGATCGGCCCGGTCGCCAGCTCGGGTGTTCGCGTCGGTGGCCGCGGACTGGTCCGGGCCGGCGACCGCATCCCCACCCCACCCGGCGTCCTGCTGATCATCGGGCCGCCCGCGGCGCCCTACGTCATCGACCAGTGGCAACCATGAGCGCGACAGGACGGAGGTCGCGATGACAGACGCCGCCGAACCCCGCTGGGGAAGCGACCTGCGGTTACTCGACGACCTGCGGCTGGCCGACGACCGCGGCAGGGGCAGCGACCTGTTCACCGTGCGCCGCCCGCAGACCGGGCAGGACGACCTCGAGACGCTCTCGGCGCTGGACAACCTGCGGCAGGCGCTGCTGCTGCGCTTCCTCACCGAACAGGGTGAGCTCGCCCTGTTCGGCCACCCCGACTACGGCTCGCGCCTGCACGAGCTGGTCGGGCAGCCCAACACCGAGTCCACCCGCAACCGGGCCAAGATGTTCACCCTGCTGGCGCTGACCGCGGAGCCGCGGGTCGCCCGGGTGCTGTCGGTGGACGTCGCCACGCATCCCCGTCAGCGGTGGCGGATCGACATCACCGCACGCCTGCTGCCCGTGCACGGCGACACCCCGCTGAACCTGGTCTTCCCGTTCTTCCTCGACAGGACGGGGGCGGCATGAACCCGGACAGCGTCTTCCTCGTGGACCGGCCGTTCCAGGACATCGTGGACGACATCCTCACCGCGGTCATCGGCGGGGTCGTCAACGAGGAGATCATTTTCGATCTCAGGCAGGACCGGTACCCGCTCACCCGGCCGGCACTCGACATCCGCGGCATCACCGGAACCGTGCTGGACACCGACGGCGAACCCGGCCGCTACACCTTCCAGAAGCCGGTCGACTTCGTGTACGACCAGCCCGGCAACGTCGTCGTCTGGCAGGACGGCGGACGGCGGCCGGCCGACCTGAGCACCTTCTACGTCGACTACGCGCTGCCCCCGGACGACCGCCCCTCGCCGATCACCGACATCAACGTCGGCAGCGTGACCCGCACGCTGGCCGAGGCCGTCGGCCGGGAGATCGCCACCGTCTACGAGCAGATCAACCTCGCCTACCGGGCCGGTTTCCTCGACACCGCCACCGGTACCGCCCTGGACCTGGTGGTGGCGATCCTCGGAATCGCCCGCAAGCCCAGGCAGCTCGCGGTCGGGCTGGTGACGTTCTTCCGCGCGGCCGGAATCGACGGCAGCATCACGATCCCGGCCGGCACCGTGGTGACCACCGCGGCGGCGAAGGCCCGGTTCGCCACCTCCGAGCAGCGCACACTGCAGCGCGGCCAGGCGCGCATCGACGTCCCGGTGCGCGCGGAGGCGGCCTTTGCCGGGGACGCCGGCACGGTACCCGCCGGGGCCGTCACGGACATGCTTGCCCCGATCGCCGGGATCAGCCGGGTGACCAACATCGACCCGACGATCCTCAGCGCCGAGGGTGAGACCGACGAGCAGCTACGGGCCCGGGCCAAGGCCGTCCTGCGCTCGCTCGGCCAGGCCACCCTGCCGGCCCTGACCCGGGTGATCTCCGAGGGCGGGGGCCGGCCGGTCGAGGTCTGGGAGGGTGAGAACCCCGGCCCCACCAAGGCACCCCTGGGCACGGTGACGATCCTCGTCGAGGCCGAACCCGAGCGGATGCCGTCGCTGCGCGCCGCCGTGCACGAAACCCGGGCGGCCGGCGTGCAGGCGGCCCTGGTCGCCCGCTACGTCTTCTTCACCCCCCGGCTGGCGGTCGTGGTCAGACCGGGCCTGACCGCTCAGGGCCGGGAGAAGATCGTCACCTCGATGATCGCCAGGGTCCAGGCCTACGTCGACACGCTGACCAGCGGCGACCGCGCCGAGGGCAGGCTGCTGCTGGATGCGGCCGCCACTAACCCGGCCGGCGGCCGGGACCCCGACATCGTCTCGGTGCGGGCCGCGGATGTGATCACCTGGCGTCCGGACCTCGGCGGCCCCGGTGCCGAACCGCTCACCGACGCCGTGCTCACGGCGCTCGCCGGTCTGCCCGCCACCGCCGACGAGACGGTCCGGCGCGCGGCCGTCGAGGCCGCCGTCGGCGCCACCGTGCCCGCGCTGCCACCCACCGGCCGGCGCATCCCCGACCACGGCCTGCTGCGGGCCGCCGACGGCAGCCCGGTGACCGACGAACAGATCGACAGCGGCGACTTCGTCGTCGACCCCACCGTCGGTGACGAGTCGTTCTGGGTGGTGCTGGACATGCAGCCGTCCGACGTGGCCGTCCGGACACAGGGGGAGTAGCCGATGCCGACCAAGACCGACCGCATCCTCGGCTACCTGCCCGGCACCTTCCGGGCGGCGGCGTCCCGCTCGGCGCTGCGGGCCGTCGTCGACGCCTTCGGCGGGCAGCTGCAGCTCGGCGAGAACCTGCTCGCCGAGGTGATGCAGGCGCACTGGGCCGCCTTCGCCGACCGCGGCGGCGCCGCCGTGACGGATCTGCGCGCGATCGGCGCGCTCTACGGGCTGGCGCCCCGCCCCGACGAGACGGTCGAGCCGTTCCGCGAACACCTGCTGCGTCACGTGCGCACGCTGCTCGAGGGCACGGTCACCGTGCCCGGGGTGCTGCGGGTGGCGGCCGATGCGCTCGGGCTGACCATCGACACCGCCCCCGGCCGGCTGGACACCTGGTGGCGCCGCCCGGACGACCTGCTGGTGACGGTGGAGGCCGACCCGGCCGACGCCGCCACCGTGCTGCTGGGCGTGCCGAGCCTGACCGTCTCCGGCCGACCGGCCGGCCGGGCCGAGATCCACGGCACCCCCGACCTGCGCGGCGGGGCCGACCTGCGCGAACGGCACCTCCTGTACGTCGCGCTGGACGGCGGCGCCCCCGTCGTGGTGGACGTGGGCCAGGGCGCGGCGGACCCCGCCGCCGTCCCGCTCGGACACGTCGTCACCCGGCTGCGCGCGGAGCTGGGCGACAGCGCCGCCCGCGACGTGGCCGGGCGGGTGGTGCTGAGCAGCCCGACGTCCGGACCCGAGTCGCTGCTGGAGGTGCGCGAAGGACCGGACGACGCGGCAACGGCCGTGCTGGGCCTGCTGCCGCTGAGCTACCGCGGCACGGACGAGACGGCGGCGGCCCTGACCGCCACGGTGGACCATGCCGGCGCCGTCGACCTCACCGACGCCCGCTACCTGCGCCTGCTCGTCGACGGCGTCCATCCGGCCGAGGTGGACTGCGCCGGCGCCGACCCCGCGCACACCGCCCTCGACCACGTCCGCGACGCGATCAACACGGCGCTCGGGCTGGCGGCCGCCACCCACGACGGGCGGCGGATCACCCTCACCTCACCGACCAGGGGCGCGGCCAGCACGATCGAACTGCAGCGGGCGGCCGCCGAGGACGCCGCGCAACGCCTGTTCGGCCTGCCCGCGACCGTCCGGACCGGGCAGGACCCCCGGCCGGCGCAGGTCACCGGCACCGTGGACCTGCGCGCCGGCGCCGACCTCGCCGAGGCGCCCCTGCTGCGGCTGCGGGTCGACGACCTGCCCATGGTGACCGTGAACTGTGCCGGCGCGGTACCGGAGCGTACCCGGCTCGACGAGATCGTCACGGCGGTCAACGCCGCCGTCGGCACCGAGGTCGCCGCCGCCGTCGCCGGCCGGCTCCAGCTCACCTCGCCGGGCACCGGCGAGCTGGCCGAGATCGTCCTCGAGCCGGTCGGCGCCGACGCCGCCCCGACGCTGCTCGGGCTGCCACCGCGGTTCGCCGAAGGCGCCGCCGCGACGGCGGCCCACGTCACCGGCATCGCGGACCTGTCCGCGGGCGTGGCGGTCCTCGACCGCTACCTGTTCGAGCTCGCCGTCGACGGCGGCCGGTTCGTCCAGGTCGACCTGCGCGGCGACGGCGCTCGGCGGCTGTCCCTGGACGACCTGGTCGACCGGATCAACCAGGCGCTGGCCGCGGACGCCGCCACCGCCGCGGGGGCTGCCGGCGGCGCCGGCGGTGCGGGTTCCGCGGGCGGTCGGGACGCCGATGTCGCCACCCATGACGGTGAGCACCTGGTGCTGCGTTCCCGCCGGCCCGGCGGCGGCAGCCGGCTGGCGGTGCGCGGGGTCTCCGTCGAACGCCGACGGCGGTTCGTCACCCGGGCGTTTGTCACCGGCGAGGCGGCTATCACCCTGTTCGGTGTCGAGCGGGCCGACGCCCGCGGCGACGACGCGAGCCGGGCCGCCGTGACCGGCGCCGTCGACCTGCGTCCCGGTGTCGACCTGTCGACAGCCCGCTACCTGCGGATCGCCGTCGACGATTCCCCGCCGGTGGACGTCGACTGCGCCGGATCGCGGCCGCGGGCCACCGTCCTGGACGAGATCGTCGCACGCCTGAACGCGGCCCTGTCCCCGACCGCCGTGTCCCCGACCGCCGTGTCCCCGACGGCCGTGTCGGTGCCGGCTGTGTCGGTGCCGGCTGAGTCGTCGCCCGCCGAGCCGGCGCCGGACCGGCCCCGAGCGGGCCGGCCGCTGATCGGCCAGCCGCCGCCGGTCGCCATGCACGACGGCCACCGGCTGACGTTGCTGTCACCGACGGCCGGTCCGGGCAGCCGGATCGCCTTCGAGGTGCCCCAGGCCCAGGACGCGCGGCGGCTGCTGCTCGGCGAGACCGAGATGTCCGCCCGTGGCCGGGACGCCGGCGGGGTCGCCTTCGTCGGCGTCAGCGACCTGAGCGCCGGGGTGGAGCTGCCGCCGCACGCGGCGCTGCGGATCGGCGTCGACCATGCCGATCCCGTGCAGATCGCGCTCACCGGCGACCAGGGCGGCCGGCGTTCCCTGGGTGCCCTGGCCTCGACGGTGAACGTGGCGCTCGGCGGCAGCGTCGCCTCCCACGACGGGACGCACCTGGCGCTGGTCTCGCCCAGCCGGGGGCCGGGCGCCCGGCTGCGCATCGAAACGCCCGAGGGCGCGGACGTCACCGACGCGACCGCGGCGGTCCTCGGCGTCACGGCGCGCACCTACCACGGCGGCGAGGCCGAGCGGGCCAGGATCACCGGGCGCGCCGACGTCGGCGGGGCGCTGGACCTGCGCCGTGCCCGCTATCTCGTGCTGTCGGTGGACGGCCGGCCGGAGGCGACCGTGGACTGCGCCGCGCAGGCCGCCGACCCCGGACAGGTCGGGGCCGCCGACGTGGTGGCGGCCCTGACCTCCGCCCTGCCGGACCTGGTGGCCTCCGTCGTCGACAACCGGCTGGTGCTGGAATCCGGGCTGGCCGGGACGGCGGGCCGCATCGCCGTCCCGGCATACACCGGCGGTGACGCCCGCGCCCTGCTCTTCGGGCCGGAGGTGCCGGCGCAGACCAGGGGGGCCGCCGCCCAGCCGGCTGTGATCACCGGTACGGTCGACCTGCTGGCGCCGGCCGACCTGGCGCTGCGCTCCAAGCTGCTGCTGCGGGTCGACGGCGGATCGCCGCGGGAGATCGACGTCGCGGGCGCGGCGCCGGCCCAGACCACTCTCGCGGAGGTGGTCGCGGCCATCGACGCGGCGCTGCCGGGGGTGGTGTCGGCAACCGCGGACCAGCGGCTGCGGCTGACCTCGCCGACCACCGGCCCCGGCAGCCGGCTGGAGATCCTCCCGCCGCGCAGCCTGGAGGTCGTCGAATACCCGCCGGTCCAGCGGACGCTGCCGACCAGCTGGCTGCACCACGGTGACCAGGTGACCCTCGACAACGACGGTGCCGGCGACACCTGGCTGACGGTGCGGGTCGAGGCGCCGCACGGCAACGGCGGGCCGGCCCTGATCGAACGTGACTCGGGCCGGATCGTCGCGTTGCTGCGCCCGCTGGCAGCCGGGGAGGCGCTGACCCTGTGGCGGGCGCCGGACGGCTTCGTGCGGGCCCGGGTTGCCGCGCCGGCGGGAGCGGAACCGGTCGCGGTGGCGCCCGGCGAGCTGCGGGCCGGACACCTCGGGGCGTGGGCCCGGGTGCCGAGCCTCGCCGCGCCGTGGACCGGTCCGCGCGGCGTGCCCGCTGGTGGCCTGCAGCTGGACAACCCCTGGGCGCCGGCCGTCGACCAGGTGCTGCCCAAGGTTACCGGGCTGAGCGTGGAGGTGTCCCCGGCTGCCCTGAGTACCAGCGGCTTCGACGCCGACCGTCCGGACGGGGACCCGGTGGAGCTGACCGCTCAGCTGGTGCGGACCGACGATGAGGACGGCTGGGCGCTGGCGGGTGCCGGCGGCCGCCGTCTGGTCGCGGCGCGGCCGGGCGGCGAGGTGTCACTTGCCGAGCACGCGGGGGCGGTGGTCGGGGTGGCCGGTGTCCTCCACCGCGCGGATCCGCCGTTCGTCCTGGTGACCGCCCTGTCCCGGCGGTTCGACGTGACGCTGCGCCCGGACGCCCCCGCCGACGGCGGCACCGCATCCGCCGGCACCGGCACCGCCGACGCCGAGCGCTACCTGGACGTCACCATAGGGGAGCTGGCGGCCGGTTCGGGGTCCTCGTTCGCGTGGCAGGTGACCAACGGCGAGCGGCCCTCGCGGCTCGCCCGCGTCCGCCGGGAGCGCAAGGGCGACGCCCTGCTCCTCGAACGCGGCCGCAGCCGGTGGCAGGTGCTCGAATGCACCGGCAGCCGCCTCGACAGCGCCGTGTTCGCCGGTCCGCGGACCGCCCCGGACGACCTGTCCGCGGACCGCTTCGCCGGTGGGCCGTGCCGCTGGCCGGCCATCTTCGACGTCAGCGGGTATGCGCTGGACGGTGAGCCGGCCCGGGAGACCTTCGCCGCGGGCGGGCCCGCCGGTCCACCATCCGGCTGGATCTTCAGCTGGCCCCGGCACACCCCGGGTGCCTTCGAGGTCAACCTGCCCGCGGATCTCCCGGCCCGGTTCGGCGCCCGGTTCGGCGAGGCCAGGTTCGCCAGCGACCCCGACCGGCCCGAGCTGTACGAGCGCGCCGTCACCGAGCCACCGGGCGACGACGACAACCTCGTCGAGCTCGTCAACGCGCGCTCGGTGCTGCTGCGGGCCGAGACGGTACGGACGGTGCCGATCGGTTTCACCGCCCAGGCCCTGCCGTTTCGCGCCCCGCGCTATCTCAGCGGCGGCTCCGGGCCGGAGCACGCTCGGCTCTACCTGCGCGAGCAGGGAGCGGAGGGCTTCATCCTCCTGCGGGCGCGCGAGAACGGTCCGGCCGGAAACCTGATCAATGTCAGTGCCCGGCCGGCCGGCCCGGCCCGGTTCGACGTGTCGGTGGCCACGGACGGTGCCCGGTTCGAGTCGGCGCGGGCGATCGTCGCCGGGCCGGCCGCGTCGCTCACCGGCCGCGCCACGATCGAGCCGTCCCCGCTCGGCGTCACCGAGGCGAAGGCCGCCGGTGTCCGGGTGGCCGTCACCCGTGATCGCGGCGGGCCCCGGCCCGCGACACCTGAGCTCTGAGCTCTGACCGCCGGCCTGTCGAGCCCCACCCGTCCACCTTCGACCCCCGGAGCAACCCGTGACCGACCAGAACACTCCCTACGTCAGCTACAACCCCGGTGACCTGATCACAGCGGGCGACTCGATACGGCTCCAACTGTTGATCAAGAAGGACATCGGTGATCAGATCAAGGCTGCCATCGATGGCCTGACCAGGGTCGCGCAGGCCCAGGACGCCGAGAAGCTCGCCGGCCTGACCCCGGACGCTCTCGCCGCGCAGGTCCTGGAGTACGTGCAGCGCCAGCTGCCCAAGCGCACCGGCTACCTCAGCGTCCTGCGCCGCCTCGAAGTCGGCAAGGAATCGGTGATCGACCACCGGCTGGGCGCCTGGCCGCTGGTGAGCGTCTTCCAGCTGGACTACTTCCGGGTCGTCGCCTCCGAGGACGGGCACGTCTTCAACCCGTTGGCAACGTTCTACCTGCATCACAGCAGCGAGAGCCGGATCCGCTTCCGGCCGGAGAACACCCCGGCCAGCGATCTGGAGTCGGTGGACGTCGATCCCGTCGCCGGGCATCCGTACCACATTCCGTGGCGTCACATGCTGGAGCTGTACGGTGTCGAGACGCCGGAGGACGCCACGCTCAGCGAGGTGGAGAGCGAGTTCTGGAGCAGGTTCAACGCCGCCCCGAACGACCGGTTCGACGACGACCAGTACTTCCACTCCCCGTGGTTCGACCGTTGCTGCGGCGAGCGCCGGACCGTCCGGCAGCTCTCCCGGGACTGGGACAACATCTACTTCCAGATGCGTCCGCGGCTGACGCTCAACCTCACGGGCACCGGCGAGCAGGAAGGCACCTCGGTCCTGCCCCCGCCCGCGCCGTCGGAGGTCCAGGTGGTCCAGTTCGGCCTGCAGTCGATCGGGCTGACCCTGCTGAAGGCCCCGCAGCTGCCCGCCAGCCCCCCCACGGACTTCCCCACGGAGCACCTGAAGGTCCTCGTCCTGCTGAAGGTCTGACCTGGCGTGCGGTCCGCGCGAGCCGGAAGCCCGAACGAGCCGGATGAGCTGAACGAGCCGAGGGTCTGGGACGATGCGACGGAGTGAGCGTTTCGACGGTGCCGGTGTGCCTTTCGAGGGCGACCGCACCGTGTGGCTGCGGTCGATCCCGGCGGGAGCGCGGATCAGCTCCGCCGTGCTCACGCTCACTCCCGTCGCCGCACCCGGCGCGCCGTTGTTCGAGGAGGTCATCGCGTTCACCGGCGACACCGGGACCTGGGGGGCGACCCGGTCCAGCGGCGGCACGGCCACCCTCCGGTGGGCCGAGCTGGACTTCCACCAGCGGCGCACCCTGACCCGCATCCGCGGCGGCGACCTGACCGGTGCCGAGCTGCAGGTCGACCTCGGCGGCGTCTACATACGGCTGAACGACCGGGGGGCGCCGCTGATCCCGGACGATCACCTCGCCGGGGTGCTCACGCTGGCCGCCGACGGAGCCGTCCCCGGGCTGGCCGCGGCCAGATTCAAGATCACCCGCAAGGGCGGGCCGCTGGCGGTCAGCCTGGTGACCCTGCGATCGACACCGTCCAACCTCGTGGCGCGGGCCGGCTCACAACCGGCGTTGTGGTCCCGTCCCGGCGAGCTGGTCCGCCGCGAGAGCACCCCGGACGTCGCCGCCGCGCTGCAGGCGGCGCTCGCCACCGCCGAGGTCGAGGACGGGTTCTACCGGCTGCCGCTGACGGTCCACTCGGACACCCTCTGCCGGCTGGATCTGGAACTCGCGGTGGAGTTCACCGTGGCTGCCGCGGTTCTTCCCGGCGGCATCACCGAGGCCACCGTCACCTACGGCTACGCGGGCCTGCCGCGGCCCGGTGCGGTGCCGCTGCGCCTGTCGGTTCCGGCCGGCGCCCGGCTGGTACCCGCCCGCGCGCGTTCGACGGCGACCGGCGCCTTCGCCGCCTCCCGGGTCGGCCATGGTCCGACCGGGGCGGTCAGCCCGGCCGGTGTCCTGCCGCTGACCGCGGACGTGTCCCTGGCCTGCCCGGTCGTGGTCGCCGACGATCTGGTGGTCACGGCCGTCGACCTGCTCGTGGCGGCGGGGACGCCGACCGCGACGGTGCTGCTCAACGTTGTCGCCGACACCGACGGCAAACCCTGGAACGAGCCGTTGCTGCCCCGTCCGGTCACGGTGGAACTCGAACGTGGCGTCGCCGAGGAGACGCAGTGGGTCAGCGCCGGGCTGGATGCGGCGTTCACCTTCCACGCCGGGCGCCGGTACTGGCTGACGCTCCAGATCGAGCACGGGGAAGCGGCCTGGGCGGTGTTACCCGCCGCTACCGCCCAGAGCGCCCCGGCCACCCCGGCGAATCCGGCCACCCCGGCCACCCCGGCCACCCCGGCAGGCCCGGCGAGACCGACCGGCCCGGCAGCTCCGTCGGCTTCTGTCGGCTCGGCCACGTCGGCCGGCCCGGCGACCCAGCGCAGCCTGGACGGCGGGCTGTCATGGCGACCGGTGGGCGTCGCCGGTGCCGAGCCCGCTGCCGCGCTGTTCCGGCTGCGCATCGTCCCCGCCCGGTTCACGATGCCGGTGGAGCTTCAGGTAGGGGAAGGCGCGGCGGCCCACCGGGTCGGCCTGCAACGGCTCGCCCCGCTGGGCCGGGTGGAGATCGACCTGAACGCCGAAGAAATCATCGGCGGTGTCAACGCGGCCCTGGCCGCGGCACCGGAAGCCCAGGGCTGCCCGAGCGGTGAGCACGTGCGCAACGGCGGCTTCACCCGCTGGAACCGGACGGCGGACCTGCCGAACGGCTCCCGGGTCGTGGTTGCCGGCTTCCCGGTGCGGCGGATCGCGGTCGCCGCGGGCGGCTGCCGCGCCTTTGCCGCGGGTGGCGCACCGGCCGGGAATCTGGCGGTGCTGAGGATTCTCCCCGAGGTGGCCGTGCTCGACGTCTTCCCCGACCGCATGGAGGCCCGCCGGCAGCGTGATCCTTTCACGCTGCCGGCGGCCGGTTCGCTGGACGGCTTGGCCGCCGACCCCGGCGGGCGCTACGGCTACGTTCTGCTGGACGGCCAGAAGCTGGTGACAGTGGACGTCGAGGGCGACCGGACCACGCCTGTCACGCTGGCCCACGGCGGACTGACGGCGGTGGCTGCCTCCCCGGACGGAACCACTCTCTACCTGGCCGGTACGCGCAGTGCCGACGCTGGTGCCGACGGCGGCGCTGAAGGCGGTGGGGGAGCTGAAGGCGGTGGGGGAGCCGGTGGCGCAGAGGCCGCGGTCGCGCACAGCGTCGTCGCCGTGGCGGCGTCCGATGTCCGCGCCGGCGAGGCCCCGGGCGGGGAGGGCAAGCTGTGGGGCGCCGAGGCGGTGCTGGATGATCCCCCCGTCGATCTGGCGGTCAGCCCCGACGGCTTGACGCTGTGGGTTCTGACCAGCGGGGAGCACGGCTGCGCGCTGGTCGCGATCGACCTGGCGCGGCTGGCTGTCCGCGGCGGGCCGATCCCGCTGGACGACGGGGCGATTCGATGCGCGCTCACCGCGGACGGCAGGACCGCCGCCGTCGTGCACTCCGGGGCCGCGCTGAGCGTCGTCGACCTGACGTCCGCGGTGGTGCGTAACCGGTTGAGCCTGCGCCCGGACAGCGGCCGCGACGGCTCGAGGGCGTCGGGCGTCGCGGTCAGTGGGGACGGACGCCATGCCTTCGTCACCCTGCGCACCGCCGATGCCGTGGCGGTCGTGGACCTGACACGGTCCCGCGTCGTGGACCGGGTGGCGGTCGGTGGCGGGCCCGCGGACTGCGTGATCACCCCGGACGGTGAGCGGCTGTATGTCGCGGACCTGCTGCTGCCCGAAGGTGCGCTGCCCGAAGCTCCAGCCACCGGCCCGCAGACCCCGACGGCCCCGCAGAC
>NZ_CEVIVC010000001.1:30396-41040 GCF_982290645.1 Protofrankia sp. CiP1_Cm_nod4 | reverse complement strand
CCCGCAGACCCCGACGGCCCCGCAGACCCCGGACAGGTTCACCGTGCTGACCATCGGCACCCTGGTGCCCGAGGACTGGGTGGTCACGGCTGGCGTCGTCCGGCCCTGCTGCCTGCCGCCGGGCGGCCGGGCAGCGATGATCGGTGCCGAAGCCCCGGGCGGTGACGAGCTGGCCCGCGCACCGGGCGACGATGAGCCGCAGCTCATCGCGACGTCGGCGTTGGCCCAGGTCATGCCCGTTTCGGGCGGATGCCGGTACGAACTGACGTTCACGGCCTCGGCCTCGGCCGCGGGCGCGGCCGCCGAGCTGCACTGGCGCGCGGCCGGCTGCACGGTCGAGCGCACGGACGAGGTGCCGATCCGGGAGCGGCCCACGGATGAGGCCGCGGCCGGGCTCACGACAACGGTGGCGCGCTCCGGCGAGGATCCGGCGGTCGGGGTACAGCCGCGGCTGCGGACACATCACGCCGTCCTGACCTCCCCCGCCGGCGCCGAACAGGTGGAACTGCGGTTGCGGGCGCCGGCCGGAGTGGTGGCAGCGGTGGACCAGGTCTCGTTGCGCGCCACCGAGAGTGTGCTGACCAACGCGGACCTGATGTTCGATGACGACGTGCTGGTCGGCTGGGAGCTCAGCCCACCGGCTCCGGCCGGGTTCGACGCCACCTCCGCGGCGGATCATCTGAGCCTGGTCAACGGCGCGGCGGTCGTGGTGACGCTCGCGCAGCGGGCGAGCGTGCAGGCCGGCCGCCCGTACCGGCTCCTGATCGACGCGGCGGCTCCGGCCGGCGCCGCCGCGGTGCCGTCGGCGGAGGTTGTCTGGTCGGCGGCCGGGAGCCCGACCGGGGCGGTACTGTCGGTGCCGCTGCCGTCCTCGGCGGCCGTCCCACAGGTCAGGATCGGTACGGCCCCTCCCGGCGCGGACGCGGCGCAGGTGCGCGTCGTCCTGCCTGCGGGGTCCGTGCTAGGGCTGCGCCGGGTGACGTTGGAGGCCGTCATGGTCACCGAGGTACCCGTCACGTTCATCGCTGCCTCGCCCGGTGAGCTGACGGTGACGAACTGGCAGGTGGCCTACGACATCGACGAGACCCCCCGGCTGCCGCCACCGCCCGCTGGCGGGCTGTGCCTGCCCGGCCGCCCGGAACCGGTGCCCGGCGAGAGCCCGGCGGGCGCCGGCTACTGCGTCACCTGCCAGGGAGAGCACGAGCTGCTCGGCCCCGAGCCCACCGTGACCGCGTCGGGCGCGGCCTCCACCCGCTTCAGCTGTGCCAACTGCGGCTCGCGGGTGGTGCTCCCCGGCACGCACGGCATTCCCGTGCCGCCCAGCGGGCCGTTACGGGTCGGCGGGCCACCCACCCCACCCCGCCGGCCGGGGTGAGGCCCCCCGGGTCCGGTGGCGGCCCTGAAGCCAGGATGCGTCCTGGCGGAAGGAGACGTGCTTGGTCGTGCCGGCACCGAGAAGTACCCGCGGGAGCCGCGGGAGCCGGGTGTCGGCTGGATGCCAGCCCTTACGCCCTGGGCCGGATCGTGGATAGCATGATGGTCATGCCGCCGTGGCTGTGGTGGTTGGTGATCGCAGGCGTTCTTGGCGTGGGCGAGATGCTTACCCTTGCCCTCATTCTCGGGATGACCGCGCTCGCGGCCCTGGTGGCGGGCGCGGCCGCCGGGGCCGGCGGCCCGCTGCCCATCCAGCTTGTCGCGTTCGCCGCCACCTCCGTGGTGCTGTTGCTCGGGCTGCGGCCGGTCGCGCGCCGTCACCTGCACCAGGCGCCGGCCGTCGCGACCGGTACCGACGCGCTGATCGGCATGACCGGTGTCGTCCTTGAGCCCGTTAACGGTGACGGTGACGGCCGGGTCAGGATTCGCGGTGAGATATGGTCGGCCCGCGCGACGATCGACGGTCAGGTCCTTGAACCGGGCACGAGCGTGCGCGTGCTGCGCATCGACGGCGCCACGGCCATCGTCCACCCCGCGCAGCTGTAGCGGGCCTTGGGACCGGGGAGGCGTCGATGACCGGGCTGATCGCCACCGCGGTCGTTCTGCTGGTGCTGCTGGTTTTTCTCAGCCGGGCGGTGCGGGTTGTGCCGCAGGCCCGGGCGGTCGTGGTCGAGCGGCTGGGCCGGTACCACCGGACCCTCACCCCGGGCCTGGCCCTCGTCATCCCCGTCGTGGACCGGATCCGTGAACGCGTCGACCTGCGCGAGCAGGTGGTGACCTTCCCGCCGCAGCCGGTGATCACCGAGGACAACCTCGTCGTGGGCATCGACACGGTGATCTACTTCCAGGTCACCGACCCGCGCGCGTCCACCTACGAGATCGCCGACGTCATCAGCGCGATCGAGCAGCTCACTGTCACGACGCTGCGCAACGTGATCGGTAGTCTGAACCTGGAGCAGACCCTGACCTCCCGTGATGAGATCAACACCAGGCTGCGCGGTGTGCTCGACGAGGCGACCGGCAAGTGGGGCATCCGGGTCAACCGGGTGGAGCTCAAGGCCATCGACCCGCCGGCGTCGATCCAGGACTCGATGGAGAAGCAGATGCGCGCCGAGCGGGACCGCCGGGCGGCGATCCTGTCGGCGGAGGGCGTCAAGCAGAGCGAGATCCTGCGCGCCGAGGGTGAGAAACAGGCCGCGATCCTGCGCGCCGAGGGAGAGCGGCAGGCGAAGATCCTCGCCGCGCAGGGCGAGGCGGAGGCCATCACCACGGTGTTCCGGGCGATCCATGCCGGCAACGCCGACCAGAAACTGCTCGCCTACCAGTACTTGCAGACCCTGCCGCGCATCGCCGCGGGCGAGGCGAACAAGGTCTGGATCGTCCCCAGCGAGCTGACCAGGGCGTTCGGGGGCCTCGCCGCCTTCGGTGGCCTCGCCGACGGGCCGGACCACACGGCCGGCGGGCAGCCTCGCTGACAGCTTCCCGCCCGGTCCCCCGCGTCTGCGTCTCCGTCCGCGCGGACGTACCCGCGTGTACGTACGGTCACCGTAGTGACGCCGTCGGCCGGTACGTTCTCTCCTGACATCGGAGCCGGGAAACGAGAGCGCGGGAGCAAGGCCACAGCGGCGCCCGCACGGCCCCGACGCCCACCGGAGATCCGTCACCGCTGGATACGATCTAGGGCGTGGACCCGCAAGCGCCTGCGACGGACGTTGTGGGCGTCCTATCCGACACAAAGGATGTACATGACGCCCACCGAACAGCCGGCCATCACCGACACGGACGATCTGTGCGTCGCGACGATCCGCACACTGTGTATGGACGCGGTGCAGGCCGCGAACTCCGGGCACCCGGGCACCCCGATGGCCATGGCACCGGTGACCTACACGCTGTGGCAGGAGTTCCTGCGCTTCGACCCCGACGATCCCTCCTGGCCGAACCGGGACAGGTTCGTGCTGTCGGCGGGGCACGCGTCGGCGTTGCTGTACGCGATGCTGCACCTGGCCGGTGTCCGGGCGGTCGGCCCCACCTATGAGACGCCCGGCGGGCCGGCGGTCACCCTCGACGACATCAGACGCTTCCGCCAGCTGGACGGGAAGTGCCCCGGCCACCCGGAGTACCGCTGGACGTCCGGGGTGGAGGCGACCACCGGGCCGCTGGGCACGGGCGCGGCGACGGCGGTGGGCATGGCCATCGCCGGGCGCTGGCTGGCGGCGCGCTTCAACCGGCCCGGCTTCGACGTGTTCGACCACGACGTGTACGCGCTGTGCGGTGACGGCGACCTGATGGAGGGGGTCGCGGCCGAGGCGGCGTCGCTGGCCGGCCACCTGGGGCTGGCCAACCTGTGCTGGATCTACGACAACAACCACATCAGCATCGAGGGCGGCACCGACCTGGCGTTCACCGAGGACGTGGCCACCCGGTTCATCGCCTACGGCTGGAACGTCACCCGGGTCGGTGACGCCAACGACCGCACGGCCCTGGGCCGCGCCTTCGAGACGTTCCGCCGCGAGCCGCACCGCCCGACCCTGATCATCGTCGACAGCCAGATCGCCTTCGGCGCCCCGACCAAGCAGGGCACCGCCGCCGCGCACGGGGAGCCGCTGGGGGAGGAGGAGATCCGGGCGACGAAGCGGTTCTACAACTGGCCGCCGGAGGCCCGCTTCCTCGTCCCCGACGGGGTGTACGAGCACTTCGCCGCCGGTGTCGGCAAGCGGGGCCGGGCCGAGCGGGACAGCTGGCTGGCCCTGCTCGGCCGCTACCGGGAGGCACATCCCGATCTCGCCGGCCAGCTCGACCTGCTGTGGGGCGGGCAGCTGCCCGACGGCTGGGACGCCGACATCCCCGTCTTCCCCGCCGACGGCAAGGGCCTGGCCACCCGGGACTCCTCCGGGAAGGTCCTCAACGCCGTCGCTGCCCGGGTGCCCTGGCTGGTCGGCGGCTCCGCCGATCTCGCCCCGTCGACGAAGACCCGGCTGACCGTCGACGGCGCCGGGGACTTCCAGGCCGCCAGCCCGGGTGGGCGCAACCTGCACTTCGGCGTCCGCGAGCACGCGTCGGCCGCGGTGGCCAACGGGCTGTCCCTGTCCGGGCTGCGGCCGCTGTGGTCGACCTTTCTGATCTTCTCCGACTTCGCCCGCGGCGCCCTGCGGCTGTCCGCGCTGATGGAGCTGCCGGTCATCCACGTGTTCACCCATGACTCCATCGGGGTCGGGGAGGACGGGCCGACGCACCAGCCGGTCGAGCAGCTCGCCTCGCTGCGGGCCGTCCCCGGCCTGCTGGTGATCCGCCCCTGTGACGCGGGCGAGGTCGCGCAGGCGTGGCGGGTGGTGATGGGCCTGGAGCAGGAGCCGGCCGCGCTCGTCCTGAGCCGGCAGGCGCTGCCGACGCTGGACCGGGCCCGCTACGCCGACGCCGCCGGGCTCGCCCGCGGCGGCTACGTGCTGGCCGACCCCGCCGACGGCGACCCCGAGGTGATCCTGATCGGTACCGGCAGCGAGGTGCACCTGGCCCTGGCCGCCCATGAGGAGCTGGCCGCGCAGGGGGTGCGCGCCCGGGTGGTCAGCCTGCCGTCCTGGGAGCTGTTCGAGCGGCAGCCCGCGCGGTACCGCGAGCAGGTGCTGCCGCCGGCGGTCCGCGCGCGGGTCGTGGTCGAGCAGGCCGCCACGCTCGGCTGGGAACGGTACGCCGGCCCGGACGGGGTGATCATCGGGATGCGGACCTTCGGCGCGTCCGCCCCGCTGCGGGACCTGCAGACCAGATTCGGTTTCACCCCGCGGGCGGTGGTCGACGCCGCCAGGCAGAGCCTGGCCGCCGTCCACGCCGCCGGTGACCCGGCGTAGACCGTAAGGACACGGATCCGCGGCTTGTGACCATGACGTCGACGGCCGGCTGGCCCCCGGGGCGCTTCCGGGGGCCGGCCGGCCGGTCAGCTGGTCAGCTGGTCGGCCGTTCCGCCCCGGTGTATCCGCGCTCGTTCCCCATCGGCCGCTGTCGGTCGTTCCGCGCTCCGGGTGTCGGGCTTGACCTGGGTAGGCGTACCTGAGACGGTGAGCAGGTCCTGCGGTCGCGCGAGCGGTCCTGGGGCTTGGTTGTACACAGGTTCGTCTGGTGTGCAGTTCACTTGGTACAGGGCTGGTTGGCACAGAGGTTGTACAGGGGCAGATGTGGTGGGTACTGGTAGAATTCTGCGTTTCGACGGGGTTCGCGGCTACGGTTTCATAGCGCCCGATGCCGGTGGCGACGACGTTTTCATGCACGCAAACGATCTTCAGGACGAGAAGCACCTGTTCCAGCCCGGAACGCTGGTGGAGTTCGAGGCGGAGGAGAGTGACAGGGGCCCGAAGGCCTCGGTCGTCCGTCTGATCCGCCGGGCTCCGGCCCGTCCGGCGCCCGTGTATCCGGTGGTCTCCCCAGGTGTGGTCAACGGGCGTTCGAGCGCCGACGACGACGACATGTGCGACGTCCTCACCGTCGGGGAGTTCCGGCATCTGCTGACCGAGACGCTCATCGAATCGGTGCCGACCCTGACCGGCGGCCAGATAAGCCAGATACGGCAGCGACTGACCACCCTCGCGCAGGCGCGCGGCTGGGTCGAGTCCTGACCGACGCCGCTCCGCCCGGGGCCCTGCCTGGCCCGGGGCGGACCGGCGGCCCCGCTGGTGCCCGGGCGTCACTGATGCCCGGACGCTGCGCCGTCCGCGCTGGCCATGCCGCCGGCCGCGGCGTGCGCACGTCCGGGTTCGTGGCGTTGCTTCGGCGGTCCGTGGGCCCACCCGGGCGATCCACTGCGCCCGACAGCGCAAACGCTGTTTCGGGCAGTGCAAATGCTGTGCCCGACAGTGCAAATGCTGTGCCCGACAGCGAAACACAACGGTGGAAAAAATGTTGTTGCCGGTCCGCATCGGCCGTTTCACGATACGCGCTGGTTAACCATGGGAGCGGTGTGTAGCGCCATCACGCTGCGGCCAGCTCGTACCGTCCCGGCAGCCATCCTGGGACGGCCCGCGTAAATGATGCGTACGGTGAGTGTTGTGCGCCGACATGCCGAGAAAACCGCCGCTTGCGGTTACCAAAAGTAGTTCGCTACGTTGGCCGGGCTCTCAACGGCACCGGACCGCACGCCGAGTTCTGTCCACGGTCCGGTGTCTTCCGACTAGCGATCGCCAGGACAGAAGCGGGGGACCCACCTTTCCGCCGGACGTCGCCACCACGGTGGCCGTCCTTGGGGTGAAGTCGGCCGCGCAGGTATCCGCGCGTCGACCGGGCTTCCCGGCCCGAACCCGACAGCTAACCTCGCAGGCGTATGGGAAGGATCATCGTTGCCTGCACACCAGGTGAATTCAGGTCCGGCTGCCGTAGGTCATCCCAGTCCCAGTTCCAGGCGCGGTCGTCATCGCGCGCCCACGACCCGCTCCGCCCTCGGCCGGATATCGGCACGTACCGCGGTTGCCGCCGCGGCCACCGGTACCGTCGCCCTCTCCGGGCTGGCCGCACCGGCCCTGGCGAACGACCGTGGCGCGGGCACGGGCGGGACGGGGTGGACCGACGCCGCCACGGCCGGCACGACCACCGCGGCCGGCACGACCGCTGCCCGGCCCGCTACCTTCACGATCACCCCGGCCGTCTGGTCGGCGGCCTCGTCGCCGGCCGCCGCCGCGGGCGTGCGCACGCTGTCGGCGCAGCCGGTGAGTTTCTCGACGTCCACCAGTGGTTTCGGGGCGAAACTCGTCTATCTGGCGTCGAAGCAGGCCGGAAAGCCGTACGTGTGGGGTGCCGAGGGGCCCCGGGCGTTCGACTGCTCCGGCCTCGTCCAGTACATCTACAAGCAGCTCGGCCGCAGCGTCCCGCGGACGGCCAACGCGCAGTACAACGCCTCCCAGAAGATATCGAAGAATGCCCGGCAGCCCGGTGACCTCATTTTCTTCGGCCGGCCGGGCGGCATCCACCACGTAGGGATCTACGCCGGGAACGGGATGATGTGGGCCGCCCCGCACACCGGGGCCGTGGTCCGGCTCCAGAAGGTCTACACCGGCAGCCATCTGGTCGGCCGTATCAGGTGACCCGCCCGCCCGGGCCGGGCTGGCGGCCACGGGGTGTTCGGGTGCCCCGGGCGGACAGCGCGGGCAACAGCCGGCGGCCGCCGCGAAAATTTCTCCCGGCCACTGCCGGGTAACTGTTCCTGGAGCCCCGGGCAGGTCCGGCGCGGGTCCCGCGCCGGATATCCAGAAAATTCCGGCCGGAGCGCACGGTGCTTCTCCCGGAGCGCTCCGGAAATGACCGGGAAATTTTCTGGACGAATGCGGTCGACGGCCTGCGCCCCGGTCTGCCCGACGTGTTCCAGTCGATCAGGCGCGCTGGGAAGAGCAAACCGTCGGCTGCTCGAAGGAAATGCTGTCCTGGCGCCGCCAGTGAATTTGACGAGCCATTTCGACGATACTTTTGGATGAGAAACTGATCATGTCCAGGGGAAGACACAGAAAACCCGGCCGGTGCAACGGCGCGGCATTGGTGGGCACCGTCGGGCTCATCGGGACGACGGCCGGAATGATGCTGACCGCGGCCCCGGCCAGCGCGGCCGGGCCGTCCGGGCCCGCCGTCGTCGCCGACACGGCCATCGCCCGTGTCGCCGCGAACGCGGGGCTGCCCAGCTGCCGAGGGGTGCCGCTGGGCACCTGGGTGGCGGTGGCGCTCGCGGAGTCCGGTGGCAACGCCAGGGCGCGTAACGCGCACGGTGAGGACTCCCGCGGGCTCTGGCAGATCAACGCGCGGGTCCACACGGGCTGGCTGGCGGGCCGGAACCTGTACGACCCGGCCACCAACGCGTGGGCGGCGAAGAAGGTGTGCGACAGTCAGGGCGTGCGTGCCTGGAGCGCCTACACCAACGGTTCCTACCGCCGTCATCTGGCGCGGGGGAACGCCGCCGCGGCAGCGGCGAAAGCCAGCCCGGCGAGCATGTCGACAACGCGGTCGAGCGCCCCTGTCCCGCCCGTCAGCGGGATCAGCTACATCACCCGGAACTGTTCGCTGCCAGCGTCCACGGCAACCGTGAGAAACGGCAGCAAAATGCGTACCGAGGTGGCCGCGGTACAGCGGCGGCTGACCGGTATCGGATATCCTCTCACCGTCGACGGGATATTCGGCCCGCAGACCACCAGGGTGGTCAAGGAATACCAGCGGCGGCACGGCCTCGCGGCCGACGGAACAGTCGGCGCCCGCACCTACGCCCAGCTGTTCCCGTGCGGCTGACGGCTGGGTGCCACTGACGGCCCTGGGTGCCTCCCCCTCCCTCGGGCACCCGGGGCGCCACCGTCCGCGGGCGGCCACCGTCCCCGCCTGGGCGGGCCGGTGGCCGGCGGCCGCCCGCGGACGTTCGCCCACCAGGCCGCGACCGGCGTGAGTCTGTTGTCGTGTATGTTCATGTTTTCTGGCCGTATCAGCGCATTCTGGCTGTATTGGCGCATGCTGGCAGCATCAGTACATTCTGGCTGTATAGGCGCATTTTTGCCATATCGGCGTACACCGCGACAAACTCGTGCCGATCTTCTCAGGTGAGTGCCAGTTCCTGCGGGACGACGATGACGTCGACGAGCGCGCCGCGCCGCCACACCGTCAGTTCGAGCGGGCGGCCGATGGTGTCCTCCGTCATCAGCCGTTGCAGATCCCCCGGGGTGGCGACCGGCTGCCCGGCGACGGAGAGCACCAGGTCGTCGGCGAACAGGCCGGCGCGACCGGCCGGGCTGCCCGCGACGACCTCGGCCAGCCGCACCCCGTGCCGCCGGCCGGACCGCTCGGCCAGGTGTGGCGGCAGCGGTGCCCGGGTGCTGGCGACCCCCAGGTAGGCGCGCCGTACCCGGCCGTCGCGCATGAGCGCGGCGAGGATGCGGCGGGTGGTGGCGTTGACCGGGACGGCGAGCCCGAGCCCGATCCCGGCGACGGCGGTGTTCACCCCGACGACGTGGCAGTCGGCGGTGACCAGCGCGCCGCCGGAATTGCCCGGGTTGAGCGCGGCGTCCGTCTGGATCACTTCGTCGATGACGCGGACGGTGGCGCCGGCCCGGGTGGGCAGGGAGCGGCCGAGTGCGCTGACGACCCCCGCGGTGACGCTGCCGGTCAGGCCCAGCGGGCTGCCCACCGCGACGACGAGCTGACCGACGGAGAGCGTGTCGGCGTCGCCGAGCGCCGCCGGGGCCGGCGTGCCGCTACGGGCCCGCAGCACCGCGAGGTCGGAGAGCGGATCGGCGCCGATCACGTCCACTTCGCTGTGGGTGCCGTCGGCGAACTCGGCCATGCCCGCCGCGCCGCCGCCGGTCTGCCGTCCCGCGCGCCTCGGTCCGCTGTCGACGACGTGGGCGGAGGTGAGCAGGAAGCCGTCATCGGTGAAGACCACGGCGGATCCGGCTCCCTCGCCACGCGGCGTCCGTACCCGCAGGCTCGCGACAGCGGGGGAGACGGTGGCGGCGACTCGGGTGACGACCTGTGAGTAGGCATCGAGCGGATCCTGCATCCCGGCCTCCTGTCCCGCTTACATAATTACATCATGAGAAGCAGTGGACGCCGGACAATGTTCCCCGGGCGTCCGCCGGACGTCCTCCTGGACGTCCCCCTGGAGCGCCGGTCAGGTAGCGCGGAGCCCATCCACGACCACCCGCACAGGCCATGATCCAGAAGAGTTTGTCGTTGTGTACGCTTTTTGGCCGTAAAAGCGTACACAACGACAAAATTACGCCGATCTTCTCCGGCGGCCGACGTCCATCCAGGCCTGTTCATTCCCCGTGCCGGTGCCCGGCGGTATGGCGGCGCCGCGCCGGGACGGCGTCTGAAGGTAGGTTCACCGACGTGGTCGAGGTGTCCAGGCAGCGCTTCGAGGCCCTGGTGGCCGAGGCGCTGGACAGCCTGCCACCGCAGCTCGGCCGTCAGATGTCCAACATCGCGGTCGTTGTCGAGGACGAGCCGCCGTCGCCGGGGCTGCTGGGGCTCTACGAGGGGGTACCGCTGACGCAGCGGGGCGACTGGTACAGCGGGGTGCTGCCGGACCGGATCACGATCTACCGGCGGTCGATCTGCGACCTGGGCCGGACCGAGGAACAGGTCGTCGGGCAGGTACGGGTGACCGTCATCCACGAGGTGGCCCATCACTTCGGCATCGACGACGGGCGGCTCGCCGAGCTCGGCTGGGGATAGGACCCGCCGGCGGCCACCGCGGCCCCA
>NZ_CEVIVC010000001.1:6376-30055 GCF_982290645.1 Protofrankia sp. CiP1_Cm_nod4 | reverse complement strand
TGTCGTGCGGTGCGTCCCGGCCGGGCGGCAGGGCCAGCGTCGAGCCACGGCCGGTGTAGCCGTCGCTGCCGTCTGGAACGGCGTGGCCGCTGTGCCGTCGTGTGTCGCTGTGTCGCTGTGTCGCTGTGTCGCTGTGTGGTCGTGTGCCGCTGTGCCTGTTGCCCCGCTCCGGGCGAAGTCGCCGTTTGTAGCGTCCTTGTTGGCAGATAGTTGACTTGTGGTTGCTCTACGTGTCTACTTCATGTCGTGGCCAGTCAGCTACGGAAAGTCGTCGTCTGGCCATCTCGTCGCTGTTGAGGCGACGTGTCCCGCAGCGCCGCGCCGGTACGCGAGCTGCCGGTGCATGAGCTAGCCAAGGAGCAACTGTGCGTAGAAAGCTGAAAGCGGCCTTCGCCACCGCCGTGTTGGCAGGCACCCTGGGGACCGTGCCGCTGCTGGCCGGGCAGGCCACCGCCGCCAGCCCGGCCGGGACGGACGGCAGGACGCCCAACCTGCAGGCGGTCGGCCTGACCAGCGATGGCGGCAGGCTGGTCCCGTTCTCCACCCGGTCCCCGCAGCGCGCGGGGGCGGGGGTGCCCGTCACCGGGCTCATCGGCCAGGACACCTCGCTCATCGGGATCGACTACCGGCCCCAGGACGGGCTGCTCTACGGCGTGGGCAACGGTGGCGGCGTCTACACGCTGAACACCACCACCGGAGTGGCCACCGGAGTGTCCCACCTGGGTGGCCCGCCGTCCGGTTTCACCTCCTTCGGCGTCGACTTCGACCCTGTCGACGGCCTGCTGCGCGTCGTCAGTGACTCGGGGCTGAACCTGCACCACGATGTCGTCACCCATGTGACGACCACGGACACCCCGTTGTCCGCCCTCGGTGCCACCGCCGTCGCCTACACCAACAACGACAGCGACCCGGCGACCGGCACCACGCTGTTCACCATCGACACCAACCTCAACCAGCTGGCGATCCAGGCGCCGCCGAACAGTGGCACCCTCACCACGGTCGGCGCACTCGGCGTGGACCCGGCTCTCAACGCCGGTCTCGACATCTACAGCACGGTCTCCGGGGGCACCTCCGTCGACGCCGCCGGGTTCGCGGCGCTGTCGGTCGCCGGTCAGTACGGCCTCTACTCGGTCAACCTGCTCACCGGGCACGTCAGCCTGATCGGGCAGTTCCCGGCCGGGACCGCGGTCTCCGACCTGGCCGTGAAGCCGTAACGACAGTCCTCGTTCACGGCTCTTCCCCGTTCGCGGCCCGTTCGCGGCCCCCGGTCGATCACGGACCGGGGGCCGCGTCGTCTCCCCGCCCAGCGGCCCCGTCCCAGCGCCCGGTCATGAGAACGAGTAGGCATACGGCTGCCGGAGCGGCCGGCTGTCCCTCGTTCCCGTGATCTGATGCGTTGAACTACTGCCGCATCGCTGTGGTCAACGCTGTTGACGGCATTGCCGCAACGATTTGATCTTCAGGGCGGCCTCGCGGCCGGACGGGGATTGACCGCGGGGCCGCGGCTCGGCCGCCGTCAGGGGCGGATGCCCTGGTGGTGCTGCGGCATGCGCAGGCGGGCCGTCTGGTGGGTGACCGCCTCGATGTCGCCGGCCGCGGCGTCGAGCAGCTGATACGCCAGCTCGGACAGTGCGCGGGAGACCGCGACCTCGTCGCCGATTTCGGGAATCTCGGTGTCGGCGGGATGCCGCCGCGCGTGCCCGACACCCCGCAGCCCGCGTCCGGCGTCCGCACGCGGCCCCGTGTGCAGGGCCGCCTCCGCGCGGGTGTGGCCGTCGTCCTCGATCAGGAACACGTCGACCGTCCATCGCTTGGTACGGGTCATGACCGGTCGCCACCTTTCTCAACAGATCTCGCCTCGGCGGATCCTGCGGAGAGCTCGTCAGCGGGCCCCGGGCCACCAGCGGTACACAGCGGACATCACCGTGTCGCCTGGTTGGTCCTTCGGACCGTGTCGCCTGGTTGGTCCGTCCGGCTCGGCTTCTCCCAGCCTGACACGGCTCGACAGCTGCCGCGAACGGCCTTCCACGTCAGATTGTGATCATTTCTTCACGCTGGCGGTGTCTCGGTGGTATCACCGCCTCACGCGGGCGAGGCGGCGTCGCGGCCGGTGGGGCGGAAGCGGCGCAGCCGCAGCGAGCTGGAGACGACGAACACGGAGCTCAGCACCATGGCCGCGCCGGCGATCATGGGGTTGAGCAGGCCGGCGGCGGCCAGTGGAAGGGCGACGACGTTGTAGGCGAAGGCCCAGAACAGGTTGCCCTTGATGGTGGCCAGGGTGCGCCGGGACAGCCGGACGGCGTCCACGGCCGCGCCGAGATCCCCGCGGACGAGGGTGATGTCGGCTGCCTCGATCGCGGCGTCCGTCCCGGTCCCCACGGCCAGGCCCAGATCGGCGCGGGCGAGCGCGGCGGCGTCGTTGACCCCGTCCCCGATCATCGCGACGACCCGGCCCCGCGCCTGCAGCCGGGCGACGACGTCGACCTTGTCCGTGGGCAGTGCCTCGGCGATCACCTCGTCGATGCCGGCCTGCGCGGCAACCGCGTGGGCGGCCCGGGCGTTGTCGCCGGTGAGCAGGACCGGTGCCAGGCCGAGGCCGCGCAGCCGGCGGACCGCGTCCGCGCTGCCGGGCCGGAGCGTGTCGGCGACGACGAGCACCGCGCGGGCGGCACCGTCCCAGCCGGCGAACACCGGCGTGCGGCCGTCCCGTTCGGCGGCCCGGGCCGCCTGTTCGAGATCGTCGGGGATGCGCATCGACCACTCGTCGAGCAGGCGACGACGACCAGTGACGATCTTCTGGCCGTCCACCGTCCCCCGCACGCCGAACCCGTCGATGCTGGTGAAGTCCTCGACGTCCGGCAGCTCGCCGAGCCGTTCCCGCGCGCCGTGGGCGATCGCCCGCGCGATCGGGTGCCCGCTGGCCGCCTCGACCGCGCCAACCAGCCGCAGCACCTCGTCGACGCCGGCGCCCGCGCCGCCGGTACCACCGCCGGTGCCACTGCCGGTGCCACTGCCGGTGCCGGTGCCGGTGGCGTCGGATGTGACGACCGTCAGCAGGCTCATCCGCCCGGTGGTCAGTGTCCCGGTCTTGTCCAGGACGACGGTGTCCACCCGCCGGGTCGATTCCAGCACCTCCGGCCCTTTGATCAGGATGCCGAGCTGGGCGCCACGGCCGCTGCCGACGAGCAGTGCGGTGGGGGTCGCCAGGCCGAGCGCGCACGGGCAGGCGACGATCAGCACGGCCACCGCGGCCGTGAACGCCGCCGTCGGCCCCTCGCCGAGCGCGAGCCACACCGCGAGGGTGACGGCCGCGAGGCCGATCACGACCGGGACGAACACGGCCGACACCCGGTCGGCGAGCCGCTGGACCGCGGCCTTCCCGCTCTGCGCCTCGACGACCAGTTTCGCGATCCGCGCGAGCTGGGTGTCCGCGCCCACCCGCGTCGCCCGGACCACCAGCCGGCCGTCGGTGTTCACGGTGGCGCCGGTGACCGCGTCACCCACGCCGGCCTCGACCGGCACCGACTCACCGGTGAGCATGCTCGCGTCCACCGCGCAACGGCCCTGCTCCACGACCCCGTCGGTGGCGATCTTCTCGCCTGGGCGCACCACGAAGCGGTCGCCCACGGCCAGCTGCTCCACGCCGATCCGCCGCTCCTGACCGTCGCGCAGGACCGTCACGTCCCTGGCGCCGAGCTCGAGCAGTGCCCGCAGCGCGGCGCCGGCCCGCCGCTTGGCGCGTGCCTCGAAGGAGCGGCCGGTGAGGATGAGCGTCGTCACCACGGCGGCGACCTCGAGGTAGACGCTGTCCGCGCCGCCGCCCCGGTCGGCGGCTGACGCGGCGGGCATGACCATGCCAGTCATGCCCTGCGTCCCCACGTGACCGAAGAACAGGGCGTACAGCGACCAGCCGAACGCCGCGAGCGTGCCGATGGAGACCAGTGTGTCCATGGTCGCCGCGCCGTGGCGCAGGTTCGCCCACGCCGCCCGGTGGAACGGCAGGCCGCCCCACAGCACGACCGGGGCCGCCAGCGCCAGCGACAGCCACTGCCAGTTGTCGAACTGCAACGCCGGCACCATGGCGAGCAGCAGCACCGGCAGGCTCAGCACACCGGAGACGATCAGTCGTAGCCGCCGCGGGCCGACGCGCCTCCCCCGCTCCGTCGCGGGGTCCGCCGCCGCGGCGGCCCGGCCCGCTTCCGCGCCTCCTTCTCCTTCCTGTTCCTGGCCCGCGGCCCGCCGCGCCTCGTCCGGCCGGACGGTTCGCGGCGGACGGCCCGGCCCGCCGCCCCCGGCCGGAGGCGCCGGGAGGAGGCGCATCGCCTGTGCCGCCCGTGGTGGCTGGGCGCGGTAGCCGATCCGCTGTACCTCGGTGACCAGGTCGGCCGGGGTGAGCCGGTCCGGGTAGACGACGTGCGCGCGCTCGGTGGCGTAGTTGACGGTGGCGGTCACACCCTCGAGCCGGTTGAGCCGCTTCTCGATGCGCGCCGCGCAGGACGCGCAGGTCATCCCGCTGATCGACAGATCGATCTCGTGGACGCCCGAGGGCGGCACGGCATCCGCGGTCACGCTCATCGCGCTCGTTCCTCCGTTCCCGCTCGGCCGGCGCGCCCTGCCGAGGTGCCTCGGTGCTGTGGCGTGCCCGCCTCGATGCTGCCGGCCGATGCCGCTGGTTCTCGCCGGCTGGTTCTCGCCGGCCGGCTTCTTCCTGGCCGGCCGGCCCTGCCGCCGATCGGCTCTACTGGCGGCTGGCGCTGGCGCTGGCGTTGGGGCTGGCGAGTTCGTAGCCGGCATCGTCCACGGCGGCCCGGACAGTGGTCTCCGCCAGCGGCTGTTCGCTGATCACCGTTACCGCGCCGCTGTCCAGGTCCACCCGGACGTCGCTGACGCCCGGGATCCGGCCGATCTCGGTACTCACCGCGCCGACACAGTGCGAGCAGTTCATGCCGACAACGGTGTAGGTGGTCGTGGTCACAGTTGGTCCTTCCGGAAGGCATGATCGACTGCGGGGTGCGCCTGGCGTCGTCGGTGGTGCACAGCCACGTCCCTTCCGTGGCCCGTGCCGCCTTTCGCCGTCCACGCCCGGGGTTTGCCGGACGCGGGGACGAGCGCCGGGCGCGGTGGAAGCGTGATCATGTCGTTGGGTGTCGTCGTGTTGTTGTGGGCGCTCAGGAGCGGAGCAGGCGGGCGATCGCGTCCGAGGCCTCCCGTACCTTCTGGTCGGCCTCCTCGCCGCCGGCTGCCGCCGCCTGCACGAGGCAGTGCGCCATGTGCGCGTCGAGCAGACCGAGCGCGACCGAGCGTAGCGCTTTCGTCGCCGCCGAGACCTGCGTCAGGATGTCGATGCAGTACTCCTCCTGCTCGACCATCCGTTGCAGGCCGCGGATCTGGCCCTCGATGCGCCGCAGCCGCTTGAGGTAGTCGTCCTTGTCCCCGATGTAGCCGTGGCCCGCGCTCATCCGCACCTCCACCCACTCATACCCTCCAGGGGTATCTACAGCGGTAGCGACTCTATACCCATAGGGGGTATCGGTAAAGGCGTGGCGGCCGTGTCGCGCCGAGGACAAGATAGTCAACGATGTTGACGGCATCCCGCCGGTTTTTTACTCCGTGTATCAGGGACGCCACGCCGCGAGCAGATCCTCGGGGCCGAGAGTGAGAATCCCGTCCATCGTCGTCGCGGCGCGGGTCACCGCGAGCAGCGGGGTCGAGTCGTCGGCGCCGGGCAGCCGGGAGCGATGGGCGACGAGCTGGGCCAGATCGTGCGGGTCGAACGCGCGGTTGTTCAGCCACTTGATGGAGCCGACCAGGGTGACGCGCCTGGCGACCGGTGCCCGGTCCGCGCCGACGATGTCGATCTCGGGGTTGTTGGTCCGGGTCCAGTAGCCGCCGATGACGTTCGTCCCGTCCGGCAGCGGCCCGGGAGGCAGACGCCGCAGCGACTCCCTGATAACCGGCTCGATCGCGCGGCCGCGCCAGGTGCTCCAGGACGACGCGATCCTGGCACGGACCAGGTCGCCACGACCACGTTCGATCTCGGCGAGATTGGGGCCGAGAAAGGTCAGCCAGAATCGCAGATACGGGTCGGCGACCACATACCGGGTTTCTCGGGATGGCTGGGTCGACAGCGGGACCATGGCCTCGACCAGGCGTTTCGTGGTCAGCAACCGAAGCGCCCGGCTCAGCGAGCCGGCCGGGATCCCACCCGCGGCCCGTCCGATCAGTGAATAGGTCCGTTCGCCGGAGCCGATCGCGCCGAGAATGTCGCGGGCCTGCGCCTCGACCGGGAATTCGGCGGCGAGCGCCCGCTCGGCACTCACCAGCAGCGCCGAGGTCGGATCCGCGAGAGCCTCGCTCAGATAGCCGTCGACCGGGACGCCGGCCGGCCACTCGTCCAGGATCAGCGGCAGCCCGCCGGTGATCAGATAGGCGTCGAAGGCGTCGGCGGGCGGGAGACCGAGCATGTCGGCGACATCGGCCGGGTTGAGCGGCGGGATCACCATCTCGGTGGCGCGCTGGTGGAACGGCCGGCCGTAGCTGTTCAGCGCCTCCATCATCGCCAGGTCCGAGCCGATGCACAGCAGCAGCACCGGCCGGTGGGACAGTTCGCGGTCGAACAGCTTCTGCAGCGTGCCTTCAAAACCCGCGTCATTAGTGATCAAATATGGCATTTCGTCAAGAATCACGACGCATACCCGGTCCGTCGGGAGCGCGTCGGCGAGCAGGTGCAGTGCCGCGTCCCAGGACCGGGGCTGTTGATCGTGAAAGGTGTCCGCGCGCGGCAGGGTGGAGCCGCGGACCGCTTCGGTGAACAGCCGCAGATCCGTCGCGGTGTCGGGCTGGGCGGAGGCGGTGAAGAACACGTACGGGACCCCCGCGCGCGCGACGAACTCCTCGGCAAGCCGTGACTTCCCGACGCGGCGTCGTCCCCGCATCAGAACCGCCCGGCCCGGACGACCGGCCCGCCCCCCGGATTCGACCCGTTGCAGTATCCGGCCCAGCGCCGCGAGCTCTCGATCACGCCCGATGAACCCGGTCACACACATCCCCTCGGTAGACGCTCATCCAAGATACGCTCATGAATGAGAGCATCTTGGATGAGCGCGAGGCGTATGGCAGCCCGCCACCCGGCCGCTGCGTCCGCCGCCGCCGCGGTGCCCTCGGCGAACATGCGCAGTCCCCGCGGCTATCGATCCCGGTCGGATGGCCGGGCGCGCCCCTTGATAGTCAACGCCGTTGACGGCACCGGCCCGCGATTTGATCTTCTGGTTCCGATGGTCACAACATTAGGATCATCAATATTCAGATCATGATGCCGGACGGGTGGGGCGCATCAGGACGAGGACGAGGACGCCGGCGAGCAGGCCGGCCGCGGCGGCCACCGCGAACGCCCCCTGGACACCGGTCACCGCCGAGGCGTGCACGGCGGTGTCGAGGGCGTGCCGGGTGCTCGGCGGGGCCGTGTGCAGCAGCGACGCCGTCTGGCCGCCGGCGACCGCGCGGGCCGTGCGGGCCGCGTCCTCGACGCCGCGCCCGGACAGGCTGCGCTGCGCGCGGGCGGCGAACACGCTGCCCAGGACGGCGATACCGAAGGCGAAACCGAGCTGCCGCGCGGTGTTGACCGCGCCGGCGGCCATGCCACCGCGCCGCACGGGCACGAGCGCCATCGAGACCGAGCCGAGCGCGGGCGTCACGATCCCCACCCCGATGCCGATCACCACGAAACCGGGTATGAGCGCCGGCCAGCTCGCCGAGCCGTGGACGAGCCCGGCGGCGAGCGCGTCGCCGAGGCCGACGACCAGCAGGCCGCCGCCGAGGATCCGGTCGGGCCGTACGCCGTGCAGGAGGCGGCCGGTCGACGCCGAGACCATGAACGCCATGACCGACAGCGGCACACCGGTCAGCCCGGCCTCGATGGGGCTGAGACCGACCACGGACTGCAGCCAGATCGAGGTGTAGGCGAACGCGGAGAAGGCGGCGAACGTCAGCAGGACGCCCGTGACGAGCACCCCGACGAACGCGCGGTCACGCAGCAGCGCGAGGTCCAGCATGGCGTGCGGCGACCGCGACTCGATGCCGGCGAAGAGGGCGAGCAGCACCGCCGCCAGCGCGAGCAGCCACCAGGTGAGCGCGTTGGACCAGCCCTCCTCGCTCGCACGGATGATCGCGTACGTCGTGCCCGCCGCCGCCGCGGTGAACGTGACCATGCCGGGGACGTCCACCCTGCTGTGGGCGGGCTCGTGCGCGTCTGTGAGCACGAACACGCACAGCACGATGGCGATGACGCTGACCGGCAGGTTGACGAAGAAGATCCACCGCCAGGACACGCCCTCGGTGAGCAGCCCGCCGATGATCGGGCCGATGGCGGCGGACGCGCCCGACACCGCACCCCACAGGCCGTAGGCGCTGCCGCGGTCGCGTCCGGTGTAGGAGCTGTTGAGCAGCGCGAACGTCGTCGCGAACATGGCCGCGGCGCCGACGCCCTGTACGGCGCGTGCCGCGATGAGCGCCGCGGGGCTCGGCGCGATGCCGCACGCGAACGACGACGCCGCGAACACCGCGAGCCCGACGACGTAGGCCCGGCGGTGGCCGACGAGGTCCGCGATGGAGCCGGTGCCGAGGACGAGCGCGGCCAGCGCGAGCGCGTAGGCGTCGACGACCCACTGCAACGCGGCGAACGACGCGTCGAGGTCGACCACCATGCCCGGCAGGGCGACGTTCACGATCGTCACGTCGACCAGCAGCATGAAGGTGCCGAGACAGACCGTCAGCAGCGGCAGCCACTTACGTACCCGTCCCGTCGCGGGCCCGCTCGCGGCCCCGTCCGTCGACCGGATCGCCGGTCCCGTGGGCGGGGGAGGGAGAGGGAGAGAGGGAGAGGATGGCTCCGTGCCGGTGCCATGACTGCGCTGCGTGTCAGCCTCCTGTGTCAGCGGAACAGCTGTGGGCCACACCCGTGCCCGTCGACAGGAGCCGACAGGCGCACCGGCACCGGCATCGGCTGTTCGGCGATCATGACAACCGTCGAACAGCCGATCAGCGGTCCTCGACCGCGGGCGTGGTCCGTACCAGGGGACTCAACCTAGTGGAAGCCGAGCGCCCTGTCGGAACAGGTACCTTGCCGGAAGCCACGGTGTCCTGGGGAGCCGCGGCGCCCTAGAAGTTGCAGTGCCCGCCGCCGCGGCCGAAACCGGGGCGGGCCACGTCGAAGTCCAGCCGGTTGTCCGGGCCGCTGATGCGCGGCAGATCGTAGACGCACTGGTGGCCGGTTGCCGTGTCGTCGACGGTGACCCGCTGCGCCCCGGCGTACATCGCCCCGCTGGTCCAGTCCGTGCCGTTGCTGTAGGTGACCGCGAAGGAGGAGATCGGGTAGTCGGCGGAGGAGCGGGCGTCACCGCCGAAGATGGTGAACTTGATCTCTTTCGCGGCCGGGGCCGCCCCGTTGCGGGTCACGGTGCCGATGATCCGGGTGGTGCCCGGATCCGCGAGAGTCACGAGTTTGATCGTTCCCACGTGGTAGGAGTAGGTCCAGCCGTTCGCCCGGTAGTTGAAATAGTCCACGTAGAAACGGGAGTGGACGTATTCCTGGTCGAGCGCGACGTCCGGGTAGAACTCCAGCGAGAGCCCGGCGGTTCGGGCGCCCCAGTCGGTGCGCAGCGAACCACCATTGACGTAGTCCGGCTGGACGTCGGGCATGAAGTATCCGTGCGGAAAAAGAATACCCTGGCCGGTTGCGAAGCGCGTGTAGGTGGTGTAACTACCGCGTACCTCACAGGCGTTTATGAAGGTGTCGCCGGTGCCGGTCTGCGGATTGTAGTTCTGGCATGGCAGGTACGGCTGCGCGGTCGAGCCGAGGACCAGGTCGACCCCGACCGCGCCCGAGATGGGGACCGCCTGTCCGTTACGGTCGGTGAAACCGCTGAACGGAACGGCGACGCCGAGGCCGCGGGAGGAGTCACGGCCGTACTGGGTGGAGTCCGCGGCCTGGGCCGGTGTGGCCTGAGCGAGCAGGATCACAGCCACCGAGATGACTGTGAGCGTCGTGACGCGGCCCCGGCCACCCGCCACGCCGGGACGAAAGCGAACGCGAACACCGCGAGCCGCCGGAAAACGAGTCCGGCGGATGGGCGACCGGCACGAGTGTGTCATCATCCTCGCCTTGTCTCCAGAGGGTGGGACACAGTGTGCCAGCCGCCGCCGTGGTACGTGCGGAGATGGACGTCGCGGCAGCCCAACGCCTGCAAAATTTACATTTCGGAGCGATGAACGACAGGCTCCGGCGAGCAGCAACGATCATCATGAAGATGAATTCTTATAATGATCCCGATGCGCTCCCGCGCGGTAATTCCGCAGGTCCCGGGATGAGGCGGTGGGAAGGGAGCGGGGGAGTGGGGGAGCCGGCCGGCGGGCGGCTGAGCCGGGGAGATCGACGCCATGGGCGGCAGGCGCTTGGGCCGGCTCCGCCGGCCTGCCCGGCCTGCCCCGCCTGCCGGGTAACGACGGGCGAGGAGGCCGTCCGAGCGGGGCCCGAGCGGGATCAGGTGCCGTAGGGGCGGGCCGTCCGGGCGTCGCGCAGTGCCCGGGCCCACCACACGAGCTGGTCGAGCATGGTCTTGGCCGCGGTGCCCGGGCCGGTGGCGTCCTTCGGCTGGCCGGCGGCGTCGAACCTCTCCCGCACGTTGTGAAAACTGACCGTTTCGCGAATAGTTACCGCATGTAGTTCTGCGAATACCAAGCGAAGCTGTTCCACCGCGCGCAGCCCGCCGGCCAGGCCCCCGTAGGAGACGAGCCCGACCGGCTTGGCCTGCCACTGTGTGTAGTACCAGTCGATGGCGTTCTTCAGGGCGGCGGGATAGGAGTGGTTGTACTCCGGTGTCACCACGACGAACGCGTCGGCCGCGTCCAGCCGCGGGGCCAGCGCCGCCACCTCGGGCGGCGGCTGCCTGGTGAGCACGGCGGGCAGCCGTGCCTCGGCCAGGTCGACGACGTCGAGCGCCAGGTCGTCGCGCTGTTCGGCCTGACCGGTGAACCAGTTCGCCACCACGGGCGCGAACCGGCCCTCCCGCGTACTGCCCACGATCACGGCCAGCCGCAACTGATCTTCTGGCATGGCAGGTCCTCCTCGGTTCCCGGCGGTTTCCAACGGCACCACGACCGACGATCTTGTTGATCTCGTCCTGGACACCAGCCTGAGAGCTCAATAAAGGTTTAAGTCAAGCTACCGTGGTCCGCATGACACAGCCGGTCCGGAAAGTCCGGGAGATCACGGTCGGCGAGCTGGCCGCGCGCAGCGGTGTATCGACCTCGGCGCTGCGTTTCTACGAGTGGCAGGGCCTCATCCGCGCCCGGCGCACCCCCGGCAACCAGCGTCGCTACGGCAGGGACGTCCTGCGCCGGGTCGCCTTCATCCGCGCCTCGCAACGCGTCGGCATACCGCTCGCGACGATCCGGGACGTCCTCGCCGTGCTGCCGGAGGAGCACAGTCCCACCCGGGAGGACTGGGCACGGGCGTCCACCCGCTGGCGTGCGGAGCTCGACGCCCGCATCCGGCGGCTGGAGCAGCTGCGCGACCATCTCACCGACTGCATCGGCTGCGGCTGCCTGTCGATAGACCGCTGCGCGCTGGTCAACCCGTACGACGTCCTCGGCGCGCAGGGCGCGGGCCCGCGCTGCCACCTCGAGCCGTAGCCAGGGCGGGATCCTCTGCTCGCGGCGGGTAAGTCACGTTGTAGTCAACGGTGTTGACGTGTCCTCGTCGATTTTTGATCTCCAAAAAAACCAAAAACCATCTACGACGGACCCGTAATGGCTACGCACTCGCCGCGGTCAGCTCCACAGGGTGCAGATGGGTGCCCGGGCCGGACGGGCTGGCAGACTGGTCTGATGGCGAGCAATCTCCCCGCGTCCGACGACATCCCCCCGGCCCGGCCACAGACCGCGGGCTCGGCAGCCGCAGGCCCAGCGCCGGTGAGCGCGGCCGCGCAGGACGAAGCCGTCGAGATCTGTCGTGACCTGCTGCGTATCGACTCGGTGAACCGGGGCAACGGCGACGGTAACGAGCGGGCCGCCGCCGAATACGTGGCGGCCAAGCTCGCCGAGGTCGGCCTTCAGACCACCATCCTGGAGTCCGAGCCCGGCCGTACCAGCGTCATCGCCCGGGTCGAGGGCGCCGATCCGCACCGTCCGCCGCTGCTCATCCACGGCCATCTCGACGTGGTGCCCGCGGACCCGGCGGACTGGCGGGTCCACCCGTTCAGCGGCGAGATCGTCGACGGCAGCCTGTGGGGGCGCGGCGCGGTCGACATGAAGGACATGGACGCGATGACGCTCGCGGTCGTCCGTGACCTGCTGCGTTCCGGCCGGCGGCCACCACGCGACCTTGTTCTTGCCTTTGTCGCGGACGAGGAGGCCGGCGGCCGGCTCGGGGCCCGCTGGCTGGTCGACAACCACCCGCACCTGTTCGCCGACTGCACCGAGGCGATCAGCGAGGTGGGCGGTTTCTCCTACACGGTCTCCGACGACCTGCGCCTCTACCTCATCGAGACGGCCCAGAAGGGCATCGCCTGGATGAAGCTCACCGTCGCCGGCCGGGCCGGGCACGGCTCGATGGTCAGCGACGACAACGCGGTCACGGCACTGTGCGAGGCGGTCGTGCGGCTCGGCCGGCACCGCTTCCCGATCGTGCTGACCCCGACCGTCCGGACGTTCCTGGACTCCATCGGCGACGCCCTCGGTATCGAGATCGACGCCGACGACCTGGAGACCACGATCGCCAAGCTCGGCCCGATCGCCCGGATGATCGGGGCGACCATCCGCAACACCGCGAACCCGACACAGCTCGACGCGGGGGAGAAGGTCAACGTCATTCCGGGGGAGGCCACCGCGCACGTGGACGGCCGTTTCCTGCCCGGCCAGGAGGAGGAGTTCCTCCGCCAGCTCGACGAGCTGATCGGCCCGGCCGTCCGGCGTGACTGGGTCGTGTTCGACCAGGCGCTGGAGACCGGTTTCGACGGTCCGCTCGTGGACGCGATGGCGGGCGCGCTGAAGGCCGAGGATCCGGCTGCCCGCCCGGTCCCCTACATGCTTTCCGGGGGCACCGACGCCAAGTCGTTCTCCCGGCTCGGTATCCGCTGCTTCGGTTTCTCGCCCCTGCTGCTGCCGCCGGACCTGGACTTCGCCGGCATGTTCCACGGTGTGGACGAGCGGGTGCCGGTCGAGTCGCTGCGGTTCGGCGTCCGCGTCCTCGACCGTTTCCTGGCCGCCTCGTAGCGCCGCGCGCGCTCCGGCCCCGCAGCGCGCCTACGCGCGGCGTCTCCTGGGCGCTTACATGCGGTGCCACCTCCGTGGTATCGCGCTCGTGGCATCGCGCGCGGACCGGTCTGGCCCGGGCGACCGGGCCGGTCTCGGGGTGGCCGGGCCGGTCTCTCATGGCCGGGACGGCCATGTCCGGCAGAAGACAGCGGAAACGCGCATGTGCCGCGTGTGGCTCACCAGCAGGGCGGACAGTCCAGATAACATGTGACGCGCCCGGGTGCCGTACCGTACCGGTTTGTTTCCTTTTCCGCCCCGGCTGTCCGCATCGTTGTAGGTGTCCGTATTCTTTCGTCCGTGCTCCGGTGGTTTTTGTGTTCCGATGGCTGTTCTTCCGACACCTGGTCGTGATACCAGGCATTCGTTTTACCTTTTCGTCGATTTATTGGCTGTCCCGGCTGGGCCGGCCAGAGACAGCCGGCCGGAGGCAGCGGAAGACGAATGGCCGAGTAGACGGGTGTGAAACGGGTATCCCCGCCAGCGGGTGCCCGGGTCACGGCGGGGAGCCGGCCCTGACACGCGGGCAGCGGGCAGGACAGGGAACGGACAGGACCGGGGAACGGGCAGGACAGAGCGTGGGCAAGGCAGAGAGCGGGCAGGGGAGAGGGGACGTCATGGCCTTTCGTCGTTGTCTTGTGGCCACCCTGGTGGCCGTCACGGTCGCGCTGACCGGGTGGGGTGACGGGCGTGTTCTCGCCGCGTCGGCGCCACAGCCGCAGCCACTCGGGCCGGGGACGTCCCTGTCCGTCGAGCCCGTGTCCGCACCGGTCTCCCAGGCCGCTTCCGGGGCTGACGGAACCGAGACGGCCGCCGTGGCGGTCGTCCGGGAGCACGGCTACACCCCCACCGGGACGGCCGGCTACCGCCCGGACAACGACCTCAGCGTGATTGTCGGACGGTGGACCGCCGCCGTGGACGGCCATCCCCAGCAGGCGTTCCTCTTCCACCGCGGCCGTCTGGTCGGCACCGGCACCCAGTTGCCGAGCGCGGCCGTCGAATGGCTGTGGTCCACCGGCGACGTCGTCGCGCTGTCCTACCAGCTTTACCGGCCCGATGACCCGCTGTGCTGCTCCACCGGGGGCGCGGCGACGGTGCGTTACCAGTGGAACGGTACGACGGCTGTTCCCCTCGATCCTGTCCCGTCCGCCGACTGGTCGGCCTCGGTAAGCCGACGGGGAGCGAGCGTCACGGGCTCGACGAGCACCGCGAGCTGACGGCCGGCACGGGCCAGCCCTTCTTCCGGGGCCGCGGGCGATGCGGTCAGGCGTACCCGCGGCTGCCGGAGCCGACGGCCACCGGCCCGCGGGATCCTTCCGCCGCATCCTCTTCCAGCCCGTTCACCGACGCTCTGCCCATCGCTCCATTCCATCTATATGGGATGCCCGGCCGGGGCCCGCGTGTCGGCGTCCAGCCGGCTGGATGCGAGCTCCCGGTAGAGCGGGCTCACCCGCATCAGCTCCTCGTGGCGGCCGGTGGCCGTCACCTTTCCCTCGTCGAGCACGATGATCCGGTCGGCCGCGCGAACCGTGGAGATCCGGTGCGCGATGACCAGAAGCGCGCTGGTGGCTGAAATCTCACGCATCGCACGGGTAAGTGCCCTCTCGTTGAGGGAGTCCATCTGAGAGGTTGGCTCGTCCATGAGCAGCACGGCGGGCCGGGCCAGCAAGGCTCGGGCGATGGCGACCCGTTGACGTTCCCCGCCGGACAGCTGGACGCCGTGGTCACCGACCTCGGCGTCCAGCTTGTTGGGCATCCGCGCGACCAGTTCGGCGAGGCCCGCCGTGCCGACCACCCAGCGCAGCTCGTCCTCGGTTGCGTCGGGCACGGCATAGGCGATGTTGTCACGGAGCGTCCCGTGCAACACCGGGGTCTGCTGTTCGACCAGGTTCACCCAGGTGCGGGACGCGGAGCGGTCGATCGCACCCACTTCCCGGCCGCCGAACAGGATCTTCCCGCGGTCCGGCTCGTAGAAGCGCTCGATGAGCTGGAGAACGGTGGACTTTCCAGCACCTGACCGGCCGACCAGCGCGATGTGGCCGCGAGACGGCACTGTGAACGAAACGTCCCGCAGCACCGGTTCGTCGGTGTATCCGAACCATACGTCGCGGAACTCGATCGACGGGGTGTCACCCCGCTGTCCGGCAGCCCGGCCGTTGCCCGATGCGCTGTTGGCCCGGACCTGAAGCCCGCCGGCAGCCTGAACCGGGCCCTGCTTTCCGGGCCTTCCGGGCCTTCCGGGCCTTCCGGCACTGTTCTCGTCCTGGCCGGCGCTGTCCGGCTCGCGGGGGAGCGTGAAGACCTCGTTGACGCGCTGTAGCCCTCCCATTCCGCGTTGAAGCGTCCCCGCCTCCTCGAACAGCTCGGACAGCGGCATGACGAGGTAGGTGGCGTAGAGCAGGAAGGCGATGAGATCACCCAGCGACGTCGAGCCCTTTGCGACGAGCACCCCACCGATCAACAACACCACCAGAACCGAGCCCTGGACGGCCAACTGCATGGAGGGGGCGACGACCGACTCCAACTTGGCCATCCGCACCCCGGCACGGTAGGCGTCCCGGGCGTGGCCGCCGATGCGCTCGCTCTCGCGCTTTTCGGCGCGGCTGGCTCGAACGGTGCGGATCGCGGCGAGCGCCCGCTCGAGGTCCGCGGTCATGCTTCCGACGCTGGCCTGGCCGCGTTCCGAGGCAATGCGGATGCGCACCAGCACGCCCAGAACCATCGCCCCGGCCAGCGAGACCACGAGCAGCACGAACAGGAACAGCAACGCGTCCAACCAGATCATCATCGCGACCGCGCCGATGACACCAACCGCGCTCGTGAGGAGCGCGGAGAAGCTGTAGGCCACTGCCTCGCGGACGAGCATGGTGTCGCTGTTGGCCCGGGAGATCAGGTCGCCCATGCGCTGCTTGTCATACACCCCGACCCGCAGCCGCAGAAGGTGATCGACCAGCCGGATCCGCAGGCCGAGCAGAATTACCTGACCGGTGCGTTCCAGCAGGTAGTTCCCGAGGGTGTCGGCCAACGCCTGGCCGACGAACAGCACGAACAGCAGTGCGACGAGCGAGCCGGGAACGCCGCCGGCCTGCGCGGCGTCGATCACGTTCTTCACCAGCAGCGGCTGCGCGACCCCGAGGACGGTCCCGAGTACCGTCAGCGCGGTGGCGATGCCTATCGGCCGGCCGTGCCCGCGAAGCAGGCGCCACAACCCACCGACTCGCAGCGCGTCACGGTTCCGCTGCTTGCTGTCCCGATCCGGCGTCGTCGGCGTTGGCGGCGGCTCGACCGCGGTCTCCTCACTCGTTTCGCCGATGGCACTCATGACACCGTGGCGCCTGACACCGTGGCACCTTCCGGAGGTACAGCGATAAGCGGCCGGAAGTAGCCGGCCAGCTCGTGCTCACCCACCATCACCCCGTCCGCCTCCACCCAGGCGTGTGCGGCGAACGGGCCGACCCTGCGCACGCCGACGTACCAGGTGGGCCAGACCCCCGAAGCCCGGCAGACCAGGGCGGTGGCAACGGAACGGGGAACGCAGCCCCGCGCACCCCGGCACACCATGCTCACCGCGGTGACGGCATCCCGTGCGGCCAACGCCTGCTGATACCCGGCCGGCGTGGCGCCTCGGCGCAACCAGGTCAGGACGGAGCGGATCCGGCCGGGTGGCTGGGTGGCGAGCAGCCGGGCGGTTGCGACCGCGGCCATCGCTAGCGGCCGTCGCCGTAGAGGGAGTTTTCCTCCTCGGCGCTCCAACGACATCGGCATGCTCATCGCGGTGCCACCTCCTCTGCCTCCTCTGCGGCTCCGTCGACGCGCGCCCGATGGATCCGCCAGAGCGCGTCATTGGTCAGGAAGCGGTGTCCGGTCGGGAAGCGGTGCCGGTTGCGACAAGCCCGGCCGTGTGGAGCCCGTCCAGCAGGCTCTGTACATCCCGGTCCGCGGTGGCCGCGTCCACGTCGTAACTTCTGACCACCGAATCGGCGGCCTCGGCGGCGCTACCACCGTCGAGCAGCACCCGCAATACGAGTGTCCCGGTCGGGTTGAGCATCCAGTACTGACCGCTGCGCTCATCCAGGAGCGCGGTCCCGTAGTCGGTTTCCGTATGGACGATGTTCTCCCGTAGCGTCAGCATTTTTTCTCCGGCGGCTGTCCGGGTGCCACACCATTCCCTGTCGAAATTCCCTGTCGAACCGTCCCTCCCAATGGTGGGTATGACTGAATAAGGCGGGTGGTGACACCCGGCCCGGGCCGTCGCCACCCGCCGTCTCCAACTTCCGCACTGTGTTGGCCAGGAGCGGACGACCGCCGTTTCCCTGCCCGTTCTTGAACGGCGGTGATGGCGCCCCTAGTAGCGGAACCTGCGGAACCCGCGGAACCTGCGGTACCCGTGGTACCCGCCGTAGTAGTTACGCCGGTGGTAGCCGTAGTAGCCTTCGGTCACCGTGGAGAAGGCACCGATTCGTTGAAGAGCCGGTGGCTGGTACGGAGCCTTCATCGAAATTCCCCCTCGGAGTTTGTGATGTTGAACGGGCGGCCCGGCCGCTCACCGGCCGCACCGATCTCTATCCGGGCCGGCCTGCTGTCCGCGCTGGACAACCGGCCACCTTCCACCTTGCAGGCGACAGGTTCAGCCTTGGTTCAGTCCCCGTACATCCGTTGGTGGCGCGGCGTCTACCGCGTCCTTCCTCCCCGGCCGTCAGTCCTGGCCCACGTCGAGGTCGCCGCCCAGTACCTGCTGATGAAGCCGGCGCAGGTCCGCACCTGGCTCTATGCCGAGCTCGTTGGTCAGCAACCGGTACACGGCCTGGTAGGCGGACAGGGCTTCGGCGCGACGACCCGACCTGTGCAGCGCGAGCAGGAGCTGGCCCCACAGGCGCTCCCGCAGGGGATATTCAATGGTGAGCGCGCGCAACGTGGGCAGGACGACGTCATAATGACCATGGGAAAGGTGTACGTCGATCAAGTCCTCCAGGACCGCCCAGTGCTGCTCCTCCATGCGTGCCGCCTCGGCCAGGGTGGTGTCCTCCGGCAATTCATCGAAAGGCTGGCCACGCCATAGCCCCAGCGCTTCCTGAAAGTACTCGAGGGCGCTCTCGTCGGCTCCGCCGTGCAATGCTTCCCGGCCACGATATGCCATCTTCTCGAAGACCGACACATCAAGTTCTCCGGGTGCCAAGTTGATGCGGTACGCGCCTGACCGGCTTTCGATTCTGCTGTGCTCGGCATGGTTGGGTGGCAGGGCCCGGCGCAACTGGGACACGTAGGTCTTGATGTTTCCGAACGATGATCTCGGCGGCTCGTCCTCCCATAGAACGGCACAGATCCGGTTGATGCTCACCCAGGTCCCGGCATTGAGGAGCAGCAGTGAGAGCAGCACGCGCGGCTTGTGCTGGTGAATATCGATCAGTGTGCCGTCAGACCCGTACACCTCCAATGGCCCGAGTACGCGGAACCGTATTCTCCCGTCCCGGGCCCCGCGTACCTCCATATTTGTCTGACTGGCGTACGACTCCATTCCTCGGGTACTCCCGTGCCTGGCTACGGCCGGCTCGACAAAGAAAAATCACCGGATGAACTACATGCTCCCGCACCAAACACACAGTCCTTCCCCCGGCCAGCGGCCCCTGTTCTCGGGATCGCTGACCGGGGCGCTGCGCGCATGCGGAGCGTGCTATGGGTACAGTCACGTGCTAGCGGTACCCTGCCCGGAGTCGTACCAATCAGGGCGATCTTGAAGAAGCTGCTCAGCCGGGGACCGGCGCGGGGGCCACCACGAGCAGGAGGTCACCGACCTCGACGGAGACGCCGGAGGAGCGGACCAGTTCGGTGACGGTCCCGGCGTGCGGACTGGTGACGGCGGCCTCCATCTTCATGGCCTCGATGGTGGCCAGCCGGTCACCTTTGCGGACCTGGTCACCGACGGCAACCGTGTAGGTGACCAGCCCGGGCAGCCCCGCGGGAATCTGCGCCGGGTCGCCGGGATCGGCGCGCCGGGCCGCCCTGGACACCGTCGCGATCGAGGCGTCCCGCACCGACACCGGCCGTGGCTGGCCGTTGACCCGCAGGTACAGGGTGCGCATGCCCGCGTCGTCGGGCTCGCCGACGTCGTTGAGCTCGACGATGACCTCCACACCGGGCTCCACGGTGATGGTCACCGGCCGGCCCGGGGTGAGGCCGTAGAAGAACTCCTCGGTGGGGACCGTGGCGGCGTTGCCGTAGGCCGCCACGGCGGCGGTGTAGTCGTTCCACGGCCCCGGGAACAGCAGCCGGGACAGCGTCTCGCGCCGGCCCGCTCCGGCCACCCGCAGGGTGGCCGCGTCCTGCGGCTCCAGGCCGGTCACGGGCGCGGCCGGCTGCCGCCCGGCGAGCGCGCGCTCGCGGAAGGGCTCGGCGAAGCCGGCCGGTGGCGTGCCGAGCTCGCCGGCGAGGTAGCCCAGCACGCTGGCCGGCAGGTCGTAGCGTTCGGGATGCTCACGCAGCACGGCGACGTCGATGTCACCGCCGGCGATGAACAGCGCCAGGTCCCCGACGACCTTGCTGGTAGGCGTGACCTTGATGGGTTTGCCGAGCAGGTCGTTGGCCAGGGCGTAGCACTCCTGCACCTGGGACCATTTGGTGCCCAGCCCGAGGGCGATCGCCTGCTGGCGCAGGTTCGTCAGCTGCCCGCCGGGGATCTCATGCCGGTAGACCGCACCCGTCGGCGCCCGCAGCCCGGCCTCGAACGGCGCGTAGAGGTCACGGACCGCCTCCCAGTACGGCTCCATCGCCGACAGCGCGGCCAGGCTGATCCCGGTCGCCCGCGGGGTGTGGTCGGTGGCGGCGACGAGCGCGGACAGGTTCGGCTGGCTGGTGCCGCCCGACAGCGGCGCGGACGCGGCGTCGACGGCGTCCGCGCCGGCCTCGGCCGCCGCGATCAGGGTGGCCAGCTGGCCACCGGCGGTGTCGTGGGTGTGGACGTGCACGGGGGTGTCGAAGTTCTCCCGCAGCGCCGCCACCAGGACGCGCGCGGCGGCCGGCCGCAGCAGCCCGGCCATGTCCTTGATCGCTAGGACGTGCGCGCCGGCGGCCACGAGCTGTTCGGCCAGGCGCAGGTAGTAGTCGAGGGTGTAGATCCGCTCCGCGGGGTCCACCAGGTCGCCGGTGTAACACAGGGTGCCCTCGGCGACCGCGCCGGCCTCGACGACCGCGTCGATCGCCGGCCGCATCTGCTCGATGTCGTTCAGCGCGTCGAACACCCGGAAGATGTCGACGCCGGTCGCCGCCGCCTCGGCGACGAACGCCTGGACCACGTCGTCCGGGTAGGGGGTGTAGCCGACGGCGTTGCGGCCGCGCAGCAGCATCTGCAGGCAGACGTTGGGGACCCGTTCGCGGATGGCGGCGAGGCGCTCCCACGGGTCCTCCGCGAGGAAGCGCAGCGCCACGTCGTAGGTGGCCCCGCCCCAGCACTCCAGGCTCAGCAGGCCGGGCAGGAGCCGGGAGTAGGCGGGGGCGATCGCGAGAATGTCGGTGGTGCGCAGCCTGGTCGCCAACAGCGACTGGTGGGCGTCACGCAGAGTGGTGTCGGTGACCGCGAGCCGGGTCTCGGCCCGCAGCCGCTCCGCCCACTGGCGCGGGCCGGCCTCGACGAGCAGCTGCCGGGAGCCGGCCGGCGCCGCCCTGGCCGGGATGGCCGGCAGCAGGCCCACCGGGTCGATCAGCGTGGCGGCCGGCCGCCGGTGGCCGTTGACGCTGCTGGCGGCCAGCCGGTCGAGCAGCCGGCTGGTGCGGTCGGTGCCGCCGTCGCCGAGGAACAGCCCCGGCCGTTCGTCCAGGAACGACGTGGTCACCCGGCCGGCGAGGAAGTCCTCCTCGGCCAGCAGCCGCTGCAGGAACTTCACGTTCGTGCGCACGCCACGGACCCGGAACTCCGCCAGCGCCCGGCGGGCCCGCGCGGTGGCCTGCCCCAGGTCGGCCCCGCGGGCGGTCACCTTGACCAGCAGTGAGTCGAAGTACGGGGTGATCTCCACGCCCTGGTAGATCGCCCCGTCCAGCCGGACGCCCGAGCCGCCCGGGGACTCGTACCTGGTGATCTTCCCGGTGTCCGGGCGGAAGCCGTCCGCCGGGTCCTCGGTGGTCACCCGGCACTGCACCGCGGCCCCGCGGATGTTGATCGACTCCTGGGACAGGCCCAGGTCGGCCAGGGTGGCGCCGCCGGCGATCCGTAGCTGCGCTGCGACCAGGTCGACGCCGGTGACCTCCTCGGTGACGGTGTGCTCGACCTGGATCCGAGGGTTCATCTCCATGAAGGTGTGCGACCCGTCGGCGGCGACGAGGAACTCCACCGTGCCGGCGTTGACGTAGCCGACGTGCCGGGCGAACGCCAGCGCGTCCGCGCACAGCCGGTCCCGCACGGCGGTGTCGAGCAGGGGAGCGGGCGCGACCTCGACGACCTTCTGGTGGCGCCGCTGCACCGAGCAGTCCCGCTCGTAGAGGTGGACGATCTCGCCGGTGGCGTCACCGAGGACCTGCACCTCGATGTGCCGGGGCCGGTCGAGGGCCTGTTCGAGGAAGATCGTGCCGTCCCCGAAGGCCGCCGCCGCCTCCCGGATCGCGCTCGTCACCGCGTCTTCAAGATCTTCTGGACGGTTCACCCGGCGCAGCCCGCGGCCACCGCCGCCCGCCGACGCCTTCACGAACAGTGGGAAGCCCACGGCCTCGGCGACGGCCAGCGCGGCGGCCGGCTCGGTCACCGGCGCCGAGGCCCGCAGCACCGGCAGGCCCGCGGCCACCGCGGCCTCGCGGGCGGCGACCTTGTCCCCGGTCAGCCGCAGCACCGATGGCGGGGGGCCGACGAAGGTGACCCCGGCCAGCTCGCACGCGTGCGCCAGCGCCTCGCTCTCGGACAGGAAGCCGTATCCCGGGTGCAGGGCGTCCGCCCCGACCCTTTTCGCCACCGCCAGCAGGGCGTCGATGTCCAGGTAGCCGCGGACGGGGTGGCCGGGCTTGCCGATCTCGTAGGACTCGTCGGCCTTTGTCCGGTGCTGCGAGCCCACGTCCTCGGGCGTGTAGACGGCAACCGTGCGCAGGCCCAGCTCGTGCCCGGCACGGAAGACGCGGATGGCTATCTCACTGCGATTCGCGACCAGGACCTTATTGATCAAGGTGTCACCCTCCACGACGCGGACCAGGTCGACTCCGGAGCGGCCGTCGACTCGGCGAATTGTCGCAGCATTTTTATCCATGTGCTTCTGTTGATGTATCCGGCCGGCTGCGCGACGGCGCCACGGCACGCCGTCCGACGGTAGGCGGCCTCGGCCGCCAGCAACACCCCGGCGGCGGACGGCCTCAGGAGCCAGTGGCCTCGGCGGGTGGTATCGGCGGGCAGCCTCAGCGGCAGCCCCGGTGGGCACCGGCAGCCGGGTGGGCGTGCCTGCCGCGGCGGCATTACGCGGCCTGGCACGGCTCGACTGGTAGCTACCGAGAGTAATTATATGCTCGTTGGCCGGTGGGCACCGGCGCGCGACGATCCTCCGCGGGCAGGCCCTCGTCGGCGGACGAGCCGCTGCCGGTGGGCTCTCGTCAGCGGACGAGCCGCTGTCAGTGGGCGAGCTTGGTGGCGAAGACGGCGGCCTGGGTCCGGCTTTCCAGCCCGAGTTTGGCCAGCAGGCTGGAGACGTAGTTCTTCACGGTCTTCTCCGCCAGGAACAGGCGGTTGGCGATCTGCCGGTTGGTCAGGCCCTCGGCGATGAGCGCGAGGATGCGGCGTTCCTGCTCGGTCAGGGTGGCGAGCCGCTCGTCGTGGACGGGCTCCTGCTCCGCGCGGCGCAGCGCCCGGGGGGTCACCGCGGGGTCGAGCAGGGAGCGGCCCGCCGCGACCCGCCGCACGGCGTCCACCAGCGCGGTACCGCGGGCCCGCTTGAGGACGTACCCGGCGGCACCCGCCATGATCGCGGTGAACAGGGCCTCCTCGTCGTCGAACGAGGTCAGGATCAGGCAGGCGACGGCAGGGTTGCGGGAGCGGACCTGCCGGCACACCTCGATGCCACTGCCGTCCGGCAGACGCGCGTCCAGCACCGCGACATCGGGCCGGGCGGCGAGGATCGCCCGGTCCGTCCCGTCGGCGTGATCGGCCTCGCCGACCACCTCGATGTCGGGCTCCTCAGAAAGAAGATCACGCAGCCCGCGGCGGACCAGCTCATGATCATCCAGGAGGAAGACCCGGATGGGCGTGGCGCCCACCGTGGCATCGGTGGGCCCGGCCGCGTTCGCAGGTTCTTCTGACACGGTTTTCTCCGCCTGACCGGGTTGTCTGAACCGGACTGCCTGGACTGGGGTGCCTGAAGCGTGCCGCCCGAACTGGGATGTCTGGACTGGGATGTCTGGACTGGGATG
>NZ_CEVIVC010000001.1:0-6014 GCF_982290645.1 Protofrankia sp. CiP1_Cm_nod4 | reverse complement strand
CCTGTAACCGCACGTCATATTCTGCAAACAGATTCTAGCCCGAGCTGGAACGGTTCGACCCGCAGGTCCCGGGTAATCACGAGATGCCCTCCTTTGCCGCGGCCGGCACATACCCCGACACGCCCGGTGGCGGAGCACTGGTAGCGGGCGTGTCGGGCCGGCCGAATCCCCGGTTCCGACCGGCGTGGCGTCGTCACCGGCGTTGCCACCGCGGGTGCCGTCACCGTTGTGCCGTCACCGTTGCCGGCGTGGCTCTCCGCCCAGGGGTGCCCACGGGAGGTGAGCCGGGCCCGGTCAGGCAGCCGGCCGGCGCCCGTGCGAGGGAGGCGGCCCGGGCGCGGGCGCCGGTCAGAGCTGGATCTGCACGCTGCCGCCGAGGAGCAGGACCGGCCAGCTGGTCACGGCCAGCACGAAGGTGGCGAGCTGGGATCCGGTGTGCACCTGGTAGTCCCTGTTGATCGCGACGATGATGCCGACGGCGAACCAGATCAGGGCGGCGAAGGGGACCTGTACCCGGGTACGCATGATGGTCCTTTCCCGGGCCGAGGGGCCCGCGGGGCTCGTGGGGAGCGCGTCCGGGCGGCGGCCCGCACGGGCGTCGTGCCCGGCGCCCCACCGGGACGCCCCATTCCCGATCAGCGGATTGGTCGATCTTTGCTCCCGGTCGGGTGCGCAAACACCTTGTGGGCGTATGTGTCGGCGATGTCTCGTGAGCACCCCGGTGCCGGAAGCGACCGCATCGTCCGGGATGATGCGCTATCGGTTCCGCGAGCCGGCCCGCGGTTGTCACGGTTCGGTTGTCATTGGCTGTCATGCTCCGGTTGTCACGGTCCGGAGTTATCCACATATCTGGAGAGGATGTTGTAGATGGGTCTGGGTAAAGGCGGCGCGGAACCGGGTCCTGCGACCGTCGAACAGGTGGTCAGGATTCTGGAGGAGTATGTGGGTGCTCTGCCCACCACCGATCTGGACGAGCCACACACCGTCACCTTCGTGCGCGCCTGGACGCTGACGCGCATCCTGGGCGGGACCACCTCGTCAGCCGCCGTGTCCGCGGCTGACGCACCGTCGGCTGACGCACCGTCGGAGGGCGCACCGCCAGCCGCCCCGCTGTCAGGCGGCGCGTCGTTGCGGGTCGGCGGCACGGTCGTGCGCCGGTACGCCGCGCGGGAGGAGCGTGCCGACGAGGTCGACGACCAGCGGACGTACGAGCAGCTCGTCGGTGCCGCACAGGCCCTGGCCGCGCGGGGGTTCCCGTCCGAGGAGGTCTACGAGGGCTGGCGGACGGTCGCCATCGACCTGCCCGTGTTGGCCGTGCCGCTTCCCGGCCCGGCCGGAGGTGAACCAGCAGGCGGCGACCAGGCTGGCGGTGAGCCGATAGGGAAGAGCGGCCCGGCCGGGAAGGACTCGGGGAAGAAGACGGGGAAGAAGGCAGGGAAGAAGCGGCGCCTGTGGCGGTCGACGCCGGTTACCGCCTGAACATGCCGACCACCGGCGGGTGGCCCGGCACCGGCCCGGGAGCCCGCCGCCAGGGCGTGTCTGATGGATGTTGGTCGATGCAGGCGTCCGGGCGCCGCCCGCGCGACCGGCCCGGGCCGCCGCGTTCGTCCGTGCCCGTCCACCGCGATGACCGCGGCGGGCGGGGGGACTAGCCCGGCGGCCCGTCCCTTCTTGGGCGTATAGCGTAAAAACACGGCGGGAGTGTCCCGCCGGCCGGCCGGGGGTGCCAGCGGGCCGGCAGCCACCCCCGGCCCGCATCGCCCGGCCGGTCAGGGCCAGGGCATCCGACGGACCCACCACTGGTCGGGCGGCTGGTACCGGGCCGGCCCCGCGGCCCGCAGCTTGCGGACGAACGGCAGGACGGCCAACGCGCCGAAAACGAACCCGACCACATGGGCGCCGTAGGCGACGCTGCCGCCCTCGGCGACACCCATACCGATGAAATAGACATACTGCAGCAGGAACCAGAACCCGAGCACTATCCAGGCCGGCAGCCAGAACGGCAGGAAGAACAGGAACGTGACAAGGCCGATGACCCGCGCCCGCGGGAAGACGACCAGGTAGGCGCCGAGTACGCCGGCCACCGCCCCGGAGGCGCCGATGAGCGTCGTGGTCGAGTCCGACTCGAACAGCGCGAACCCGTAGGTGGCCACGTACCCGCACGCCAGGTAGAAGATCAGATAGAGGAAGCGGCCCATCCGGTCTTCCACGTTGTTGCCGAACACGCCGAGGAAGAGCATGTTCCCGAGCAGGTGCAGCCAGCTCCCGTGCAGGAACATCGCCGTGAGCACCGACAGGACCGGTGGCTTGGTGTACGGCGGCGGCGACTCCTGCTGGCAGAGCACATGGCCCTGCGGATCCACCCCCACGGCCTGACCGGTGAGCGCCTTCGAAGCGGGCCGGTTCTCCAGGATCTCGGTGGGGACCGCGCCCCAGCGGTCGAAGAACCGCTCCTGCTCGCAGACGCTCGCCGGAGTCGTGGTGTCAGCCCCGGCGACCGAGGTCACGACCGGCTCGAAGAACACGAAGACGACGACGTTGACCGCTATCAGCAGCCAGGTGACGACCGGCCGGCGACGCAGCGGGTTGATGTCGTGAATCGGTAGGACCACGCACCCATCCTGCCCGCGCCGCCCGCGTCACCGACAACCGCATCCACCCACCGCCGCCGTCCCGCGTACCCTCACCGCCGACAAGTGGCCGTTGTGATCCCGATGCCGTTCCGGCAGCACCAGAATCACAACGATGATGAAATTCGCGGGCGGCCGGGGTCAGCGCAGGGCGTTCTTGTTGAAGGGCTCGAGCTGTTCGCCGGCGGCGAGGGGGCGGCCGCCCAGGTAGCTGCCGCGCATGTGCCGGCGCACGCCGCCGGGCGGATCCTCGGTGGCGCGGGCGGCGGCGTGCCACAGGTCGCTGTGGTGCAGCAGCACGTCACCGCGGTCGCAGTAGAGCGCCACCTCGCCGGGGATCCTGCCGAAGCCGGCGGGGACGGCGTCCCAGTCCCCGTGGTGGCTGCCGGGCACCGCCCGCAGGAAGCCGTTGGCCGGCGATGTCGCGTCGATGTGGAAGGTCAGCGCCACGCCGGGCCAGATGTCCGACGTCGGCCGGGACTGGTGGTCGCTGTGCCAGCCGATCCGCGTGTAGGTCATCCCGGCGCCGGGGCGGGCGTCCTGGTAGATCACACCATGATCGTCCACGTCGTACAGCCAGTAGCCGTCGCCGAGGATGCGCCGGACGAGCGCGAGCAGGACGGGGTGGCGGATCGCGGCCGCGGCGACGGGGGAGAGGTTCGTCACCCCGACGACATAGTGCACGTACGGCGGATGCTCACCGTCGAAGTCGCCGCCGAGATCGTCCCCGGCCCAGGAGCGGTCGAGCTCGCCGGTGCTGATCCGGCGCTGGAGGCCGGCGAGCGCGGCACCGAGCTCAGCCGTCTCCTCCTCGCCGAACAGCCCGCGGACGATCACGAAACCGTCGCGGTCGAAGTCCGCGGCCAGCCCCGTGATCGTCTCCGATGCCTCGGGCGTCTCCGACAACGTGTCGACACCGTTCGTCATACGGCCATCATGCAGTGCGGGTACTGGGTCGGGGCCGCTCACGGCGGACGTCGGAGAGCCAGGGCCTACCGATACTGGCGGTGCTCGTCGGGACGCTGGGTGTTGCGGTTGAGCCACAGGGGCGTGAGGAGGACGATGAGGCCGGCGGCCACACCGACCTGCAGGATGTGGCGTATCCAGTCGAAACCGCCGGTGTGGCGGACACCGAGCACACTGGCGATGATGTTGCCCACCAGCGCGCCGACGATGCCGACGACGATCGTGAGCCACAGCGGGATCCGCTGCGGCCCCCGGACGGCCAGTCGTGCCAACAGGCCGATCACGAGGCCGGCAAGGATGATCCAGATCAGTTGAAACATGGTGGCCTTCCCCGGTGGGAGTCGTTGTCACCAGTAACTGTCACCAGCCGTTGTCACCAACGGTGGGATTATCTCCACGCGGCTTCCTCGCAAACGCCGATGGTCCGTTGCCGCCTGTCCATACCGCGACAGCCGGCCGCCATGACCACCGCGGGACATGCCGTCCACCCAGCCGTCACATCCGCCGCGGATGCTCAGACGGCCAGGAGCGCGCCGGGATCGGCGGTGGGCCGTGGGCCGGTACGGGCGGGACGGCGTACGCCGTATGACGCGTGATGGACGGGGCACGGTAGACATGGCGTATGGGGCATCGTCCGCGGCATCGTCCGGAGGGAGACACGTCGGCTCGGTACGCCGATGTGGGGGAGCTGCTCGCCGACGACCGGGCGCATGTCTGGCATCCGTACGCGTCGGCGACCGACCCGCTGCCGGTGTTCCCGGTGGCGTCCGCGTCCGGGGTGCGGCTGCGGCTGGCCGACGGGCGGGAGCTGATCGACGGCATGTCGTCGTGGTGGGCCGCCATCCACGGCTACGCCCACCCGGTCCTGGACGCGGCGGTGCGCGACCAGCTCGACGACATGGCCCATGTCATGTTCGGCGGGCTGACCCACGCGCCCGCGGTGACGCTGGCCCGCACCCTGGCCGAGATCACCCCGCCGCCGCTGACCAGGGTGTTCTTCTGCGACTCCGGGTCGGTCTCCGTCGAGGTCGCGATCAAGATGGCGTTGCAGTACGCGCGGGGCCGGGGACGCCCCGGGCGGACGAGGCTGCTCACCGTCCGCCGGGGATATCACGGGGACACCTCCGGCGCGATGGCCGTGTGCGACCCGGACACCGGCATGCACCATCTGTTCACCGGCCTGCTGCCGCGTCACCTCTTCGCCGAGGCGCCGCGGCCGGGCTTCGACGAGCCCTGCGAGGACGAGCACGTCGCCGGTATCGCCCGGCTGCTCGACGAGCACCAGCACGAGATCGCCGCGGTGATCTGCGAGCCGGTGGTGCAGGGCGCCGGGGCGATGCGCTTCTACGCCCCGGGCTGGCTGGCCCGGCTGCGCGAGCTGTGCGACGCCTACGGCATCCTGCTCATCGCCGACGAGATCGCGACCGGGTTCGGACGCTCGGGGGAGCTGTTCGGCTGCAACCACGCCGGGATCAGCCCGGACATCATGTGCGTCGGCAAGGCCATGACCGGGGGATACCTGTCGATGGCCGCAACCCTGTGCACGGACGAGGTGGCGGCCGGGGTGTGCGGGTCCGAGGCGGGCGTGTTCATGCACGGGCCGACGTTCATGGGCAACCCGCTGGCCGCGGCGGTGGCGAACGCCAGCATCGGCCTGCTGCTGTCCGGGCCGTGGCGGCGCCGGGTCGGTGATCTGCGGACCTGGCTGGCCGAGGGGCTCGCGCCTGCCCGCGCGCTGCCCGGTGTCGCCGACGTGCGGACACTGGGCGCGATCGGGGTGATCGAGACCCGGGAGCCGGTCGACATGCGGGTGATCCAGCCGCTGCTGGTGGAGCTGGGGGTCTGGGTGCGTCCGTTTGGCCGGTTGGTGTACGCAATGCCCCCATACGTCATGACGCGCCCAGACGTCGCCGCGCTGACCGCCGCCATGGTGGAGGCGGTCGCCCGCACCACCTGATGATCTAACCGCTTGACCTGCGGCAACGGGCCCGCCGGAACGGTTGTGTGCCGTATCGGGGCCATCTTCTCGGGCATCGTCCGACGGTTCCCGACACAGGGACAACATCGAAGTGGTTGCGGTCGCCGGGCCACCCTCCGTACTCTTTGCTTCTGTTGGTGACTGTGAGTAGCAGGCCGGTGCGAATCAAACCGGAACGAGGCGAACGGGAGGAAGGTCGGCCCACCATGATGTCCCGCATTTTGTTACCTCCTCTCCGGGGAACGGTGCCTCTGTGGGGAACGGCGAATCCGGGGAAAACCGCGCATCCCGCTGGAACAACGGCGCACGGCACGCCCGCGCCGGCGGGCTCCACCGCCGGCGGAACGGACATGTGCCCGCCACCTTGTCCGCCATGTCCGCCATCCCGTCCACCGTCGCGCTCCCCCTCTCAGCCATCCCCTCAGCCGCCCTCCCCGTTC